>JASMTL010000070.1:0-6864 GCA_041694315.1 Methanosarcinaceae archaeon
CATGGTTAAGGGTGGAAACATGATCACGATCGAACTATCAAGTCCGCCGGACAACCTCTGTGACTATACTTACAATTTTTGCTGGAATAGTGATTTCAACCCGGACTCTCTCATCCCCTACCAGCAAGGTACGGAATACACATACAGGGAAATAGTCGATCATCTCAAAAAAGAAGGCACTGTACAGATTATCAGTGATGTAGGAAAACGGCTTGCACAGGGCATGGGCACCAGCATATCCCATCTGGGAGGCAGCGGGAAAATCGAAAATGCCGGCAACATCATAATAGACGGTGATGTTGGCGCTGAAGCAGGGATGGGAATGGTATCCGGCAACCTATACATAATGGGCGACATCGGAAAACCCATGGGAAATATAGTGGAAGTTGAATCCGATAGGGAAGGATATCGCAAATTCGTGTCAATCACGGAATTGGTCTGCGAGGAATTGCAGGAAAAACTGCTGCTAAACAAACTGGAAGGAAATAATCTCCTGCTCAATGATGGAATCCTGCGCAATACCCTGGCAGCCCGTTGCAATTGTGAGGCCAGCATTACAGTAGAAGGAGATGCAGGCAACGGAAACGGATTGCTGATGGAAAGAGGAATGTTGCTAATCAAAGGGGATAGCGGCATGAATACTGCAGCCCATCTCAATGGCGGAACAGTTTACGTAGAGGGTAAATGTGAAGCCTTTGCCGGTGCATATATGAAAAACGGAATACTGCTGGCAGATGATGCAGGCAGCCATGTCGGGGCGGACATGAAAGGCGGGACCATATATTCAAAGAAAAAAGCCAATATTGACCCACCTGCAAAAAAAGGGAAAATCGGCCACGAAGATATACGCACAATAAGGAAACTCACAGATGCCGGCAGATTTGAGGTTTTGCGTTACAATAAATACGAAGCCGGAGAAGAAGGCAAATATATAACGATCAAGATGCGTGACGGCTCCCTGGTCAGAAGGCCTGTGGATTAAGACTTTTCAGCAATCGACCTAAATAAGAAAGATGAATGATCCGGCCGGAAGCTCGTTTGCCAAACGGAGAAATGGCGCTGTTGCAAAAAGGGAGTGATATCATACCATTCAACTGCTGGCCGGACCAATCAAAGTAATCAGGTACTGCATACCCTCCGGCCTTTATCGGTAAGCTGGTATGTAGTACCATAGGAAATTCCACTATTACAGCATCCACAGGATTTACAGGTGCCACAGGAAAGAAGCTCGGGGTTTTCATTAATGTCTCCGATTTTCCTGACATGCCCCATTTTTTCCATTAATTCAAGCATGCCTTTCAGTTGCCGGGTGTTCATATTCATTTCCGCAGACAGGGCATTGAAGGAGATGCTGCCCCTTCTATCCATTTCTGCCATTTTTTTCAATACATACTTGTATCCCAGAACCATCTTAAAATCCTCCCTGATTTACCGGTTTAAACCTGTTTTTCCAGACAGCATATACAACCCCGGATAAAATGCCCAGATACAATGCTGGTTTGAAACTGTCAACAAATGTCCATTTTTCGTAACCTTCCATGGCAAGTATATAGGCATTGATAAGATCTGCTACCATACTCAGGAAATACAGGGTGCCGAACACCAGGCAGAGCAATATTCCCACATAGGCATAGGCGGATCCTTCAAAGGAGTCCTTTGAAAACTCAAAGGTTGCGACGAAAAATACCGCACCGATTACCACAAGCACAAGACCCCCGGCCAGCTCAGCAGGTAACAGACTGGAGGATACAAGGGAAGCGGGCAGAAGACCCACTCCCTTGGCGACCTGAACCAGGCCTGCGGCCATATACAGTATTCCCCACAGCAGGGAAATATACTTCAAACCATTATGATTTTTTTCCATTAAACTCACCTCATTAAAGAACTATATTTCCAACACCTATTGTCACCAGTGCCAGTATCCAGGCCACTGCTGTTGAATATGCCGCCTGGAAAAACATCCATTTCCATGAACCCGTTTCTTTCTTGATAACTGCAACAGCTCCTATGCAGGGCACATAGAGCAGAGTGAACACCATTAGCCCCAGGGCTATTGCAGGAGTGAAACCCGGGTCTGCCACCAAGGCAGAGGACAGAGCCTCACCTTCCCCTGTACCATACAGGGTCCCCAGGGAACCCACTACAATTTCCTTGGCCACAAATCCGAAGACCAGTGCAACGGCTATTTTCCAGTCAAATCCAAGAGGGGCTACAAGGGGTTCGATCAATTTACCCAGTGAGCCTATCAGACTATCAGCACTACCATAGTCTGCCCCCTGCGGGAAGTAGGCCAACAGCCAGATGAGCACGACCCCACCGACAATTATTGTCCCGACCTTCCTGAGGTAGAGGTAGCCCTGATTCCACATGTGTTGCAGGGAATCCTTCAGTGAAGGCCTGGTATAAGGAGGGAGTTCCATGATGAAAGGAGACGGCTGGCCTTTAGCGATGAATGTCCGGAAGAGTTTGGCCGAAACAATAGCCACAAGTATCCCCAATACATACAGACCGAAAATTACCGAACCTGCCTGCCTGCTGAAAAATGTTCCCGCAAGCAGAATATACACCGGCAACCTGGCTCCACAGGACATGAAGGGCGTAACCAGCATCGTGATGAGCCTGTCCTTTTCATCCTCCAAAGTACGGGTTGCCATTATAGCAGGAACGGAGCACCCAAAGCCTGTGAGCATGGGAATGAATGACTTGCCCTGCAATCCCATTGTATACATCAGTCTGTCCATTATGAAGGCAGCTCTTGCCATATAGCCGCTGCTTTCAAGCAGGGCGATGACGAAGAACAGGATGAAAATATTGGGCACAAAGAGCAGGACAGATCCCACACCGGCAACAATACCATCACCCAGAAGGGAAGCAAGCCAAACAGTTTCAATGTTTGAGGTAACCGCTGCCGCCAGCCACCCGAAGAACATGTCGATCAGTTCCATAAAAGGAGTGGCAAAAGCAAAGGTCAGTTCGAACATACCCCACATCAGGGTGAGGAAGATAGGAATACCCAGATACTTGTTGGTGATGACTTTGTCCACCATATCCGAGGGAGATACATCTTCAGCACAGGTTGTGCAGACCTGGGGCAGCAGGGTACCTATAAACTCATACCTTTTATCTGCCATTTCAACTTCGTATTCTTCATGGTCAAGATCCGAAAGGAAATTCTGCACTTTTCCTTCAATGCTGCTTGAAGATAATTTGGAAAGGGCATTCTCATCCCCTTCAAGCAATTTCACAGCCATCCAGCGAGAGGGATAATTTTTTGATAATTCCCGATCACTGCCCAGAATTTCCTCCAGTGCACAGATATTTTCTTCCACTCTGCCACCATAGCCGATTTCATGAGGAAGGGGAGGGTTACTTTCTGTTTTGTTCACAATAGAATCCAGAAGCGCATTGATACCTCTTCCTTCGTTTGCCGCGGTTTTAATTGCAGAAACACCTAACAGGCTTTCAAGTCTGCGGATATCAATATCGTCCCCCCGTGTTTCGGCACGATCTGACATGTTCAAGGCAAGAACCAAATTGGTACCCATTTCAAGCAGCTGGGATGTCAGGTACAGGTTTCTTTCAAGATTTGTGGAGTCCAGGACCTGTACAACAACATCGGGTTTCTCTTCAAGGATGTAATCCCTGGCAACCACTTCATCGGCCGAATAGGCCGTTAAACTGTAAGTACCCGGCAGATCTACAATTTCCAGGATATGGTCTTTGTGTTTCTTTGTGCCCTCCTTCTTTTCTACAGTCACACCGGGCCAGTTACCTACCTTCTGACGTGCTCCGGTAAGAGCATTGAAGATTGTGGTTTTACCCACATTGGGATTGCCTGCCACTGCAACTTTTATCTTTTCAGCCAAATTGTGACACCTCCCCGTAAACTGGCTCAACTATTATTTTATTGGCCATTCCCCTGCCCAGGGCATAACGTGTACCGTTTACCGATACCAGAAAAGACCCCCTGTTACACCCCAGGGGCTGAATAATGGATTCAGGGGTCAAACCCATCTCCATGAGTCTTCTTTTTAGCCCTTTTCCGGCACACACATCGCAAATCCGGCATGTCTGCCCGGTTGGATACATTGCAAGAGGGATCCTTGATGTCATTTTACTCCTCCAGTAACCTCTACGACAATCATCTGTGCCTCCTGTTTGCGCAGGGAAAGGTTGTAGCCTTTCAACTTGAAATCCACCGGGTCACCCATCGGGGCCTTCTTGGTCACACTAAGGCCAACACCCGGCACCATTCCCATTTCAAGCAGGCGCCGCCTGGAAGGACCTTTGCCTTTTACCTGGATTACACGGGCATTTTGACCCGCATCCAATAAATCCAATGTTTTATTGCTCATTTCACAACATCCTAATGTTGGGGTATCCTAACTTATAGTCCTGCATATTTTCTATATGATTTAAAAGTTTCGTATTGCCTAAAATAGAGAGTCCAGAATTGTTATAAAATAAAAGCAACCAGTAGAAGTAGGTGAAAAACATGGATTGTCTATTTTGCAAAATAATAGCCGGAGAAGTTCCCTCCCACAAAGTGTATGAAGATGAGCATGCCTATGCGTTCCTCGACATCTATCCCACATCCAGAGGACATACAGTCGTCCTGCCAAAGGAACACATAACCAGTTTCCTGGAAATGAGTGAGGAAAAGACAGCCGAATTATTCGCTTCTGTCAACAGGATCGCTAAAAAAGTCATTGCAGTTACTGAGGCGCCGGGGGTTAATATCGGGATTAACAATGGCCTGGTTGCCGGGCAAACTGTACCCCATGTCCATGTGCATATAATTCCTCGTTATGAAAATGACGGCGGAGGATCAATGCATACCATTGTGGATTCCAATCCTGACAGGGAGGAACTCGAACAACTCGCTTCAGTCATTCACTCAAAATTCTGAATTGACTTTAGGAATTTCCAGACTGAATATTGAGCCACCTGCAGGATTATCATGCACGTTCACCGAACCTTTATGCAACAGGATGATGTGCCACACAATTGCAAGGCCTATGCCACTGCCACTGGTGCTGCCTTTATGAGCCCTGCTGAAGCGTTTGAAGATATGAACTTTATCTTCATCAGCAATACCCGGGCCGCTATCTGCTATATTTATCCTCCAGTATGCATCCACATCTTCTGCATATATCCTGACAGAACTGCCCTCCGGAGAATATTTGGCAGCGTTAGATAATATATTGACAAATGCCTGTTTCAGAATATTGTTCGCATGGACCGGATAGGCTCCCTCAAGTTCATTGATAATCTGTATATTTCTTTCATGATACAGGAATGCCGATTCATTCAGGGCCTCTTTCAGGATTAATGATAAATCCATCTCCTGAAATGTGATTGCTGTAACGGATTCCAAACGTGCAAGTTCTGATATATCTTTGATCATCTTTATTTGGGCATCGTTCCCTTTGCGGATCTTGTCTAAATATCTGGTTGTATCGGGATCAGGGTTGGTCATTGATAAGAGATCAGAATAACCCTTTACAACATTTGCCAGATTCAAAAGATCATGACGCATGACATCCAGCAGGGTTTCCTTGAAGGATATTTCATATCTCAATTGTTCGTTTGTTTGTTCCCATTCCCTCAAATGATAATAAAAACCAGAGGCAATAATGAGAAGTCCGGATGCGGTGAGAAATGCTTCAAAATAAACGCTGAGAAAATCCGGTTCATGGGTAAACTCATCCAAAAAATCAACAAACAGACCATAAACAAACAGAAACCAGCCTGCAACCAACCTTGCGTCATCCAATTTATAGATAATCAAAAGAGAAAGTAAAGCACAAAACAGGTACAATCCTTCAACAGCTACATCTCCGGTATCAAATGAGGATTTCAGAGGGAAAATAGACAACCATAGTAGCAGAGTCAAAAGAAAAAGGAAGATACATATTTTATAGAATTTGTTTTCCGTATGCATGCCAACTCAAATCCAATCAAATATAGTACACAAGTATAAGTAATATTGTGCATGAACTTCATAGAATGATTATTAAGAGACGAAAACGCAATAAATGTTACCGACAATGGATACCATGATGATAGTTCCAGTTTCTCTGCACAGGGAAGAAAAAGGAAACGTACTACCCCTGATGGCAATATTGTTTCTCCTTATCGGATTTGTACTCGGGATTAGTTTAACAACAATACTTTACGGAGAGGAAACACCGGCTACGGATATTCCTGAGAGCAATGTTTCAAACATAATAATCAACGGCAGTTCCGGTGAAATATATGAGAATCTCTATAATCTGGTCTTTGATTCGGTTGTCTCCGTAAGGGCAGAAGGAGAAATTAACGGAAACCAATTCATAAGTGGCGGATCGGGATTTCTTTATGATGCAGAAGGGTATATCGTAACGAACCAGCATGTCGTGGAAAGTGCTGATTCCGTAGAAGTATATTTCAGCAACGGAGTGGTAATGGATGCTGAAATCACGGGCACTGATGTATATTCTGATATTGCGGTATTAAAAGTCGATGAAGTCCCCTGTGATGAAACCTGCCAGCCCTATCCTCTGCCAATGGCCAACTCATCCAGGATAAATCCTGCTCAGATGGTGATGGCAATAGGTACGCCTTTCGGACTTGAGGGAAGTGTAACACATGGAATTGTCAGTGCCACGGGCAGGACAATGTCCACAACAAACGGATTTTCCATCCCAAATGTTATACAGACCGATGCACCGTTAAATCCAGGCAATTCAGGAGGGCCGCTTATTGATCTCTCAGGGAAAGTGATCGGAGTCAACCGTGCCCGTAGCGGAGATAATCTGGGTTTTGCTATACCTTCCAATAAAGCCCGGATGGTTGCCGATGCCATAATAGAAAAAGGAGAAT
>JASMTL010000071.1:0-4377 GCA_041694315.1 Methanosarcinaceae archaeon
GGGTAAATGTGGTACCTGAACCTGCAAGGGTCCCGGTGGTTGATCTTGCTACCTTCCAGCCGACCATGCTGCAGTTTTGAACGTGCATTTTATATAATGCCAGTTAAGAGTTAGTCCGGATGGCCCCTGATTTATTACCTGATATTGGCACATTAATTAAAAAGCAGGGATACAGGCTTGCAGGATCCCATTCAGCTGTCAAGACATGTCTGTGGATGAGAAGAGCTGTGCGTGAGGAAGGTGAATGCTATAAAGCCCGTTTTTATGGGATTTCATCCCACAGATGCCTGCAGATGACTCCGACACTGTGCTGTAACCAGCGTTGCCTGCACTGCTGGAGGCCGGTTGAGATTGATGTTCCAACCCCTCAGAAATGGGATTCTGCAGTGGAAATAATGGGGTCTTCAATAGAATGTCAACGTAACCTGATTTCCGGTTTTGGAGGTTCGGCTTCAAGAGAATTGTGGCAACAGGCCAATGAACCTGCACATGTGGCTATCTCCCTATCCGGTGAACCTACCCTTTATCCCTATTTAGATGAACTAATCGAAGAATTTCGCAGCAGAGGAGTAAGTACTTTTGTGGTAACCAACGGTACTGTCCCTGAAATGATCAAACGCATAAAACCTTCCCAGCTCTACATGAGCCTGGATGCTCCTGACAGGCAGACCTACATGAAGGTTTGTTCTCCAAAGGACCCCTGTTTATGGGATAACATAAATGAATCCCTCAGTACTCTTAAAAATAAAGAATGCAGGACTGCTATTCGTATTACTCTAATCAAGGGTGTGAATATGTTTGATGTGAAAGGTTATGCGGACCTTATCAGAAAGGCACAGCCTGACATTATTGAAGTCAAAGCGTATATGCACCTGGGCTTTTCCAGAAACCGGCTTGAAAGGAATGCCATGCCTGGACACGAAGAAGTCCTTGATTTTGCAAATAAGCTTGGCTGTGAACTGGGTTATGAAGTTGGCGACCAGGTTGAAATAAGTCGTGTTGTAATGCTTTGTCGTGATGGAAAGTTTGCCGCTTCTAAACTCCCCGTTTGACGCACTGTCATAACTTATATTTATAATAATGGCTTATATGATAAGCCTAGAGCATAGCGAATATCCCGACATTTTGATTAATTTTTGATTATGGAGTATCCTTACAATGGCCGAACAATCTGCTCATGAGAAATATGAATTCAAGAAAAAACTTGAATCCCTCCGAAACAAAAAGGGAAGGGGTACTGAACTCATATCCCTTTACATACCGCCTGACAAACAGCTGTCTGATGTGACCTCACAGCTTAAGACTGAACATAGTCAGGCTTCCAACATTAAATCCAAGGTCACAAGGACCAATGTGCAGTCTGCAATAGATTCCCTGCTTTCCCGTCTTAAATATCTTGAGATCCCGGAAAACGGTATCGTTTATTTTACCGGAGCTGTGGATATAGGTGCGGACAAAACGAATATGGAAACCACAACCATAATTCCTCCCCAGCCGATCACGATCTATAAGTATCACTGTGACTCTGCCTTTTTCCTTGAACCATTGGAAGGGATGCTCAAGGATGCCAAGACCTATGGTTTGCTTGTGCTTGACAGAAGGGAAGCTACAATTGGTTTACTTACAGGTAAACATATAGAACCCTATCGTAACCTTACCTCTACAGTTCCCGGTAAACAGAGGAAAGGGGGTCAGAGTGCTCAGCGTTTCCAGCAGCTTAGGCTTATAGCGATACACGATTTCTACAAGCGTATAGGAGATGCGGCCAGTGAAATTTTCCTGACGGTTGACATGAAGGATTTTGAGGGAATATTGCTGGGTGGGCCTTCCCCGACCAAGGAAGAATTCCAATCAGGGGAATTCCTGCATCATGAGCTGCAAAGGAAAATACTGGGACTCTTTGATGTGGCCTACACCGATGAATCAGGATTGCAGGAACTTGTCAATGCTGCAAGTGAGCGTCTGCAGGACCTGGACCTGATGGTTGAAAAGAACCTGATGCAAAAGTTTTTCAAGGAACTGGTATCCGATTCCGGGAAGGCTGCCTATGGTGAGGAAGTTGTGCGTCAGAACCTGATGATAGGGGCCGTGGAAAAACTGCTGATATCCGAGGACTTAAGGTCTGAAAGAATAAAGCTCAGGTGTACCAACGGGGATTATGAAGACAATATAACCCGGGAAAATCAACCGGACCAGGAAAGTGTAGATGACTTTGGTAACTGCCCTAAATGTGGGTCTCCCCTGGAAGTTGTCGAAAGGGTAGATATCGTGGATGAACTCTCGGATCTGAGTGATCAGATGGGAAGTGAGGTGGCTTTTATATCAACTGATTTTGAGGAAGGCGGCCAGCTTCTCAATGCTTTTGGCGGCATTGTTGCGATTTTGCGGTATAATACAGGTATGTAAGGTGATCATTTGTATCTTGAATTTGTTAATCAGGTAGTATCGGTACTGGAGAATGCCGTACAAAGAGCGGGTTTTGAACCAGTGGAGATAGCCCCGGAACCCTCCCAGCACGCAGACCTCTCTTCAAGGGTTGCTTTCAAGCTGGCCGCAGTTGCCAGGAAAAGTCCGGTGGAAGTAGCAAACCAGATCGTGGAAAATATCCAGCTTCGGGAAAACTGTCTGATAGAAAGTATCGGGACTACTGGGCCCTACATCAATATCAAGGCCAGCAGGACCTATATTGACCGTACCTTTGAGACTGTCAGAAGCAAAAAGGAAGATTTTGGCGGAAATTTTTATTCAGGAAAAATATTGCTGGAACACACTTCAGCCAATCCCAATGGTCCTTTGCATGTGGGCCACATACGCAATTCCATAATAGGTGACACCCTGACCAGGATTCTGAGAAAAGCCGGATATGATGTGGATGCCCAGTATTACGTCAATGATATGGGCAGGCAGATTGCCATAGTTTCCTGGGCCCTGGAACATTTCGAAATGGAGTCTGATCTCAAATCAGATCATGCTATTGCCAATGTGTATATCAAGGCCAATGCCCGCCTTGAAGAGGATCCCCAGAAGGTTGAATACATCGATAATTTGATGCAGAGGGTGGAATCCGGGGATGAGGAGGTCATAAAACGGTTTGATGATGCAGTGGATCTTGCTGTAAAAGGAATTCGCAGTACCTTACTTCGCATGAATGTTCATCATGATTCTTTTGTTAATGAATCCGGTTTTGTTCGCTCGGGGGCGGTGTCGGATATCGTGGATAAAATCCGACAAACCGGCCGCATTGATGTGGATGATGGAGCCCTAGTGGTGGACCTTTCAGATTACGGATTTGAAAAAACCCTGGTTGTGCAGCGCAGGGATGGTACTTCCCTTTATACTACAAGGGACCTTGCCTATCATGAATGGAAAGCCATGCAGGCAGATCGGGTAATTGATATTCTGGGAGCGGATCATAAACTTATCTCCGGCCAGCTCAAAGCTACCCTCAACGCTCTGGGCTTAAAGGAACCTGACATTGTAATCTTTGAATTTGTATCCCTGCCCGAGGGTTCCATGAGTACCCGCAGGGGTCAGTTCATAACCGCTGATGAATTGCTGGACAAAGTAGAAGCAAGAGCCTTCGAGGAAGTTGAAAAGCGCCGCCCTGAAATGTCACCTGAATTTATGGAAGAAGTGGCCAGTATGGTCGGTATCGGTGCTGTAAGGTATGATATAATCAAGGTTTCTCCGGAAAAATCAACGGTCTTTGACTGGAAAGCAGCCCTTGATTTCGAAAAACAGGGTGGGCCCTTTATACAGTATTCTCATGCCCGGGCAAGCAGTATCCTCAAAAAGGCCGATGAGGAAGGAATCTGGGATCCTGCATCAAACCCGGACCCTTCAGTACTGACCGATGAATCCGAGATTACCCTGATAAAACAAATTGCTCTGTTTGATAAAGTATTGAAACAGGCTGCAGACGATCTCAAGCCTCACATAATCGCTATCTATGGCAGGGAACTGGCGGATGCCTTCAACCAGTTCTACAGATTTTCCCCGGTGCTGGGTGCCGAAACTGAAGAACTCAGGAATGCCAGATTGGGTCTTGTGGACTGTGCCCGGATATTGCTGGCCAATGTGCTTGAAACTCTGGGTATGGGCGCTCCAGAATCAATGTGACACCCATGTCTGCCCTCGAACAACTGGCAATGGCCTATATCGGTCTTACCAGTCTTTTTTCTTTTGTTATAATGGGGATTGATAAGAGAAAAGCTGTAAAGGGAGCCTACCGCATATCGGAGAACTTCCTTTTCACCTGCGCTTTTGCGGGGGGCAGCGCGGGTATCCTGGCAGGCATGTACATCTTCAGGCATAAGGTTCGCCGCTGGAAGTTCAAACTGGGGATTCCTGTGATTCTTGTTCTGGAAATGTATCTGT
>JASMTL010000072.1:0-5402 GCA_041694315.1 Methanosarcinaceae archaeon
GTTCCATCAACCCAATGGAAAGTTTCCCTCCAGGGTGGCAAAGATGCTGGGATTCAGTAAGGAAAAAATAGCTCCCGGCCTTGTGGTCACAAGATTGGGTAATACGTATTCCGGTTCATGCCTGATGGGTATTGCAGCTACCCTTGACCAGGCAAAGCCCGGAGACAGGATATTTGCCACAGCCTTTGGTTCTGGTGCAGGAGCAGATGCCTTCAGTTTCAAGGTTACGGACAAGATCGATACGATAAGGGATAAGGCTCCCCTGGTGGAGGAATTGCTTGCAAATCCTGTCTACATGGATTATGCAATGTATGCAAAGCATAAAGGCAAGATAAAACGGTCGTGAGGGGATTAAAATGAGAGACGTTGCAATTATCGGAAGTTATACTACCAGATTTGGTGAGATGTGGGAACGTTCTTTCCGTGATATAGTTGTTGAGGCGGGGGTCGGAGCCCTTGAGGATGCCGGAGTTGGTGGAGAAAGTATCGACAGTATGTTTGTCGGTAATATGAGCGGCGGACAATTTGTTGAACAGGAACATATCGGAGCCCTGATTGCTGATTATTCCGGCCTGGCAGCCGGTTTGCATGTTCCTTCCACCCGTGTGGAGGCCGCCTGTGCTTCAGGGGGACTGGCTTTCAGGCAGGGGATACAGTCCGTTGCATCCGGTTACAATGATATAGTGGTAGCTGCAGGCGTTGAAAAAATGACAGACGTTTCCTCCGTTGGCGCTTCTTCAGCCCTTGCGGCAGCAGCTGACCGGGAGTGGGAGGGCATGATGGGTGCCACCTTCCCGGGTCTGTATGCCATGATAGCCCGTATGCATATGCAGCAATACGGAACAACCAGTGAACAGCTCGCACAGGTTGCTGTGAAAAATCATAAGAATGGTACCAATAATCCAATCGCCCAGTACAGGAATAATATCACAGTGGATAAAGTGCTTAATTCCATTATGGTCGCTGACCCCTTGCACATCTTTGATTGCTCTCCGATTACTGACGGTGCAGCCGCTCTTGTGCTGGCTCCTGCCGAAGAAGCCCACAAATACACCGACACTCCGATATACGTAAAGGGGTCTGGACAGGCAAGTGATACTATAGCCCTGCATGACCGCCGCGACATTACCACTCTTGATGCGAGTGTCTATGCTGCAAAAAGAGCCTATGAGATGGCAGGAATCGGACCGGATGATATCGATGTGGCAGAGGTGCATGATTGTTTTACCATTGCAGAAATATGTGCCATCGAAGATCTTGGATTTGTCAAGAAAGGACAGGGTGGCAGATTTGTTGAAGACGGCAATACCGCGATTGGTGGCAAGATCCCAGTAAATACTTCCGGTGGCTTGAAGGCATGTGGTCATCCTGTGGGTGCTACCGGTATCAAACAGGCTGCAGAAATTGTCAACCAGCTTCGTGGAGAGGCAGGGAAAAGACAGGTAGAGGGTGCCGAGATCGGACTGGCCCATAATGTAGGAGGGTACGGTGCGACTGCACTTGTACATATATTAGGCAGGGAGAGGTGATTATAGATGTCTGTTGCAAGATTCTGGAGACAGCAGGTACAGAGATATAATCTCGTAGGTAACCATTGTAGAAACTGTGATGAATATTATTATCCCCCGAGGACTACCTGTCCGTTTTGCAGAAGGAACGGGGATATGGAGGAATACAAGTTCAGCGGCAAAGGTGAACTTGTAACATATACGATAATTCATTCAGCAGCTGAAGGGTTTGAACACCAGACGCCGTATGTGCTGGGTATTGTAAAACTGGAAGAAGGCCCACGGCTCACATCCCAGATCATAGCACAACCAGAGGATGTGAACATCGGTATGAAGGTAAGGCCCGTGTTCCGCAAACTCGGTGAAAGTGGGGACAAGGGAATGCTCCATTACGGTACCAAATTCACACCGGCGTGATGAGATGCTTGAAGTAGAGGTAAAATCCCGTATCGATCTGTCTCATGCCCGTGAAGTCCTTGAGGGGCTTGACGCAAAATTCCTGGAGACAGAGGAGCATTTTGATATTTACTATAATGCCCCACACCGGGATTTTGCAAAAACTGATGAAGCTTTGCGTATACGTTCTGTTAATGACAGGCAGGTCCTGACATACAAGGGCAAAAAACTGGATGATACCACTAAAAGTCGTGAAGAAATTCAGACTAATGTGGAAGCTGAAGCCGCGATACAGATTCTGGAAAGACTTGGGTTCAAAGAAACTGCCAGGGTCCAGAAGCTGAGGGATGTTTTCAAAATAGGTGACATCACCATATGTCTGGACGAGGTGGATTCCTTAGGTCAGTTCATAGAATTTGAGATAATCTCGGATGCTGATATGGAAGAAAGTAAAAAACGTATTTTTGTCATGATGGAAAAATTCGGCCTTAAACCCGAAGATTCCATCCGTAAATCCTATCTGGAACTGGTGATGGAGTAAACTCCATCATCCAATCTGGGTTCCATTCTTTGCTTCTTTTTCCGGTGCAAGGAGTATAGCTTCGCCGGCTTCATCAACCCCGGCAAGCACCATGCCGAAAGATTTGACACCGCAGAGTTTGGCTGGTTTGAGATTGGCCAGTACGATTACCTGTCTGCCCTTTACGTCTTCGGGGTTATGGGTCAGGGCAATTCCGGCAACAACCTGGCGTGGTGTTTCTTCCCCTATGTCAACTTCCAGCCGGAGTAATTTATCAGCCTTTTCAATTTTCTCAGCTTCGACAATGGTGCCTACACGCATATCGAGTTTTCCGAAATCTTCGAAGGTGATTTCTTCGTTATCTGTCATGATTTGCTCTCCTTTTTTGCGGTTTTGTTTTTCGTTGGCTTCCTTGACACGCTGTGATGCAATCGCTTCCATCTTTTCTATGGTTTCATCCTCTATTTTCTTGAAGAGTATGGAGGGTTTGTTAAGAGGTGTACCCGATTCAACAGGCACGGTACCCTGACTGTAGAGTGCTGCGTGTACATCGCTTTCCATACCGAGCTGTTTCCAGGCATTTGCGGCTTTTTCAGGAATCAGGGGTTCATAAAGCAGAGTAAGGGCTTTTCCGATCTGCATACAGTTTTTGAGTACGCGGCCACACTCCTCTTTGTCTTCCTTTACCAGGTTCCAGGGCTCCTTGGACTGGAAATAGATATTTCCATAGGAAGCAAGGGTCATCACGCTGTCTGCATATTTCTTGAACTCATATTTTTCCATTGCTTCACTTGCCTCATCAATGGTATTCTGGATGGTTTCCATGACTTCATCATCCAGTTTTCCTTCAGGAATGGCCCTGAAATTCTTGTAGGCAAAGAGCAATGTGCGGTAGAGGAAATTGCCGAAGACCCCTACAAGTTCGGTATTGGTCTTTTCCTGGAACACCTTCCAGGAGAAATTGAGTTCCTTGGTATGGGATGTGTAACTTGCCAGGTAATAACGCAATAGGTCCGGGTGGAAACCCTGCTGCATGTAGTCATCACCGACCCATACAACGTAACCACGGCTTTTTGAGAATGTTTTGTTCTCTATCTTCACCATACCTGATGCTACTACAGATGAGGCGGGTGAATAGTCAGCACCTTTAAGCATGGCAGGCAGGAATATACAGTGATGATAGATTATGTCTCCACCGATAAAATGCACTATTTCACCATCATCCTTCCAGTATTTTTCCCAGCTGTTCCCGGTTGCATTTGCCCATTCCTCTGTGAAGGCTATATAGCCTATGGGTGCATCCACCCATACATAGACGACCAGGTCATCACGACCCGGAAACTTGACACCCCATTCGAGATTGCGGGTGATACACCAGTCATCAAGTCCCTGTTTTACCCATCCTAAGGCATAGTTGCGGGCATTGGACGTACCGTCAAGTCTGTCAAGGTATTCAAGCAAGTAGTCATTGAACTGGGATAATTTGAAGAAGAAGTGTTCCTGTTCCTTATACTCGGCAACTCCGCCACAGATGGTACAGACGGGATTTTTGAGTTCGCCGGGTTCCAGATGTTTTCCACATCCCTGATCACATTCATCACCCCGGGCGCTTTCTGCGCAGTGCGGGCACTCTCCTTCCACATACCTGTCGGGCAGGAATCGATTACATCCGGCGCAATATGCGATCTCTATCGTTTTGGGGTATACATAACCGTTTTCGATCAAACGGTTCACTATATCATGAGTGCGGTCATGGTTTGTTGGATCATCGGTTGTACCGAAGGCATCAAATTCGATACCCATTGACTTGAATGTCTCATCAAAATGGGTATGGTATTTCTTAATCAGGGCCTGAGGAGTAGTATTCTGCTCCTCGGCATTGAATACGATGGGGGTACCGTGGGTATCCGAGCCGCAAACAAAAGTAACTTCATGGCCCATTTTTTTTAATGAGCGTACAAATATGTCTGCAGGAATATAGGTCCTTAAGTGACCGATGTGGGCCATTCCGTTGGCATAGGGTAATCCACAGGTCACAAGTATGGGTTTATCGGGTGAAAAGCGTGACATGTTGTTTCTCCGTTTGTATCAATATTGATGGTAATAATGTGTTTGCAATGGGATGGCACACAATTATAAAATACATTTCGCTCCCTGTCTTAAGGAAAGTGAGGGGGTGTCAGAAGGTATTTGAATATCCAGGGTAATAATTGCCTTTATATAGAGGAATAAAATGAACGAAAACGATCCCACCAACAATGATGAGGGTGAAAATTTATCGGGCAGAGAGCAGTTTCTTGCAGGTGGTGACAAATCACTTTATACGGAATTAGAAGACGAGCCGTATGAAGAGCCTGTGCAGGACCAGCCCGTATCCGGGTCCCCACCGGTGTCCCCTCCCGATGAACCCGGCAAAGGCCGGATGGATGCTCCTCATAAAAAAAGTAACTTCGGTAAATATGCTGCCCTTATTGCAGTCCTGCTTTTGGTAATCGGTTCGAGTTTTGCAATAATCTATTATTCAGCAGGAGGGGATTTTTACCCCGACAATGACAGGGTGGCTGTAATCTATATCCAGGGCACAATGCTGACAGGCAGTGTCCCTTCCGGACTCGGCTATGCTACATCCGAGGATATCTCTTCCAGTATCCGTAAGGCTGTTGATGATGATAGTGTAAAGGCTATTGTATTGAGAATAAACAGTGGCGGTGGTTCGGGTTCCGCATCAGAAGAGATCAATAGGGAAATAAGAAAAGCCCAACAGGCAGGTGTGCCGGTTGTAACATCCATGGGAGATGTGGCTGCCAGTGCTGCCTATCATGTGGCTTCCAGTACCGATCTAATTGTTGCAAATCGAAACACAATGACCGGCAGTATAGGGGTAATATGGACCTTCCGTAACATGTCTGCTTACTACGAGGAAGAAGGTATTGATTTCTATATTGCCAAATCAGGTGAGTTCAAGGATATGGGCGGAA
>JASMTL010000073.1:0-6372 GCA_041694315.1 Methanosarcinaceae archaeon
TCATTATTATTAAATTTATTCCACATAAACAATCACCTTAATATACTGAGTAATAACTGTCTTTGGTCAATGAAGGTGGCATTCTTCTTTCCATAGCAAGGACAGCTCCTTCAGGTGGTTTGACCTCTATTTTGATTTGTTCATTTACAGAAGGTAATGAATTCCATGAAGAACCACCATTGCTCAAATTGACAGTGATTTTGTATTTCTCACCCTGTTCTACAAGATTATAGGCATCTCCGGATTTTATAACTCTTTCATATGCCCAAAAATCAGATGTAGAATTGTTATTTGTCAAAGAATGAGTCACAAAGTCATCTGAATCCGTGTATGTAATCAATGTTTTGTTAAGGTCGACTGATGAACCACCTGCTGTATTGGCCAAATAGAAATAAACTTCACTTGCATTATCTCCATCCGAATCTGATGCTACAATGGTTTCACCAGATGAAATAAGACTACTACTTGCCTGCTGGACACCTGTGTGTACGACTTCCTGGCTCTTCTGGGTTGTGTAGAAACCCGCCCCGAGCATGACATAACTGAAAACAGCTGCCACGACTACAAAGGCAATCAGGACAATGGCTGCTTCAAGTCCTGTAAACGCTTTATCATTCTTGCTAAATTGTTTATACATCTTCGATCACCCCTAAAATTAGGTGTAAATTATAGTAAGTAAATAATATATTATAAGTGTTTTCCATAACAATTGTTATCATAATGATGAGGGTGTATGGCCTCTGTGAATTGAAATATAATATGAAAATAAATAAAAAATTATAATTTGCTTGCAATATGGGATACGATAGAATCTGTGAGCTCCAATGTGGAAGCCTTTCCGCCCAGATCTGGAGTCATTATCCCGTCAAGTACAGATTTTTCCACCGTTTCCCTGACAATGCGGGCCTGTTCAGGTCTATCCAGCCAGTCCAGCAGCATGGCCACTGAAAGTACAGCTGCAATCGGATTGGCCACACCTCTGCCTGCAATATCGGGAGCACTGCCGTGTACCGGTTCAAAAAAGGCCTGTTTTTCTCCAATGTTGGCACTGGGCAGCAGACCCAGACTTCCCACAAGCGCCCCGCCGAGATCACTGAGGATATCCCCGTACAGATTGGGAGCCACCACCACATCATATTTTTCGGGGGAGCGCACCATATCATATGCCATGGCGTCTACGAGCATAGCGTCGTGAATCACTTTATGGGATTGGGCAACGTTCCTGCAGGTATTGAGGAACAGGGAATCCGCCTTGATCACATTGGATTTATGGACAATGGTCAGATGATTGGCTCGTTTGGCGGCATATTCACAGGCCACCTGTGCAATGCGTTCAGAAGCACGGCGGGTGATTATACGCTTGCTCCAGGCTTCATTCTCGCCCACTTGCTCGATGGAAGAATACAATCCTTCGGTGTTTTCCCGCACCACCAGAATATCAAAATCAGTGTTGCCTGTGGCACCTTTAATTCCCTTTATGGGTTTTAAGGGCCTTATATTGGCGTAGAGGTCCAGTTCCCGGCGGATGGTCAGCAGTACACTTTTGTAATTGGGATCTGCCGGAGTTGTTACCGCCCCGAACAGAATACAGTCACAGTTTTTCAGGATTTCAAGATCTGCATCCGTGATCGCCTGACCGGTCTTTTCCCATTTGCCAAGCCCCAGTTCCAGAGGGATTTTTTCTAAGGCCAAGTCGAAGCAATCCAGCACCTGCAAGGCCGCAGGAATTACCTCCCTGCCTACACCATCCCCTTCAATTACAGCCAGTTTCATGCGTAATCCTTCCTTATCCTGTCCACAAGTTCCCTGATCATGTTTGCCACATCAAATTCGGAAGCACCCCAGTGCACGGTTGCCCCGGGATAACCATTGATTGTAACCTGCCCGGCATTCTCAGCCCTGCAACAGCGGGCGATGAAGGGCCCTGTGGGTCTGACAATATCACTGGTGAAGGGGCAGAGACTAATAAAATCATATTTCAGCCCCGGGAAGCAGGATTCGAAAAGAGAGCGGGAAATTTCGCAACCCACAAGTAAAGAGCCGGGTTTTTCGATCACATCATTATCCAGACATTTGCCTTCAAGGCCAGAGGAAGAACAGGGGAAGACCGTATCCGGACCACTGAAGCGGGTCAGATCGATCGTGTTTTCTTTGAACGTGATTGTGAGGTCGCCGAAGATGCCCGAAGTTTCCAGCCGGCGCACGACATCGGTCAGCCAGGAAGGGTGAGGAGGAGCGATATCCAGGATTTCAAGTTCCAGAATTGCTGAAGGGTCGGGTTCATGGACAAAGGTCACATGATTGTCGATTCCCGTAAAGATGACCGTGGTTATATCGTTTTTACACAATTCTGCAGCCTTTTGAATCAGGAGGGAGCGGTCCTTGATATTGAGTTTCTCCGGGAAACTTACAATATTTTCCGGTTTTGTGATCAGGTCCACAGATTCGGCTTTCCGCAACAGGCCTTCACCGCTGTGTTCCACCTGATAGAGCCATTTGTTCCCATTACATTTCTCCACAAGCATGTAGTGGGTCAGAAAATAAATGGGCTCTTTTGAATCCTCATCTGGATGGATATGGGTTACACCCACATGCTTGTATTCTTGAGGGAATATCATGGATTTAGCCCTGCTGCTGTTTTCTGCGATGCTCGACAAGCCCGCCGTCACTCAGTATTTCCAGCAGGAAATCGGGAATCTGCTGGCCCCTGTAAATTCTGTCTGCCACTTTCACAGTGCCTTCAGAGAGATTAATTTCCAATTCATCGCCTTCCCCACATTCCACATCTGCCTCGATCAATGGCAGACCTACATTGATGGAATTACGGAAAAAGATACGTCCGAAGGATTTAGCAACCACACAGCCCACACCTGCATGTTTGAGCGCCAGGGGAGCCTGTTCTCTGGAAGAGCCACAGCCAAAATTGTTGCCGCCGACAATAATGTCACCGGGAGATACTTTGTTTGAAAATTCGGGGTCGATGCCTTCCATGGCATGATCGGCAAAGACCTGCATATCGGTGGTGCGCAGGTATTTACCCGGGATTATTACATCGGTGTCCACATCGTCACCGAAGATCCATGCTTTACCTTTAATCACTTTGTCCAATCCTCTCACCTGCTTAGGGATACCTCTTATCTCTTATTTGTAGATAGCGAATTATGCATGATTGTAGTTGTATGCAATGTGCGCCTTATTTCTTCTGATAGCCAAACAATTTGTCATAGGCGGCATGATCAACAATGTCTACTATCATCACAAGAATAGAATTACTGCTGTCTGGATCTTTTTTTAGTGTATATAGTAATCTCCAAAAATGAGGTAATTCCAGCCGGAATAGATTCGTTATGCCATAATTTTTGAGATATGTATCAGGAATAAGTTTTTTACTTATGGGTTGCCCATAATGTACATCCCTCTTGAGAATATCGGTTTTGTTTCGGATTGCTTTCACAATAGCCATTTCAACTTTGGAGTCGGATGCCTTCTCTTGCAGCCAATGATAACTATCAGCCGCGTTGTCGATCAGGACTATCCGAACCTCTTTCATAGCTCAATGCCTCGAGATATCGCTTTGTTGAGCCCGGGGTGATCATTGTGTATCCAGGTAATACCTTTGATGGTCACTGCAATCTTATCACTTTCTTCCAGATATTCCAGAATGGTCGTGAGTGTATTATGATTGACCTGTTTGGGCAATTTCCTTTTCAATTCGGCAACAGATATTATGCTTTCATCCATATTCCGGAGGGTTTCTTCTACCATTTTGATGGTATTCAAAGTCGGTGAACGGCTTTGTTTATTTAACGGTGCTGTCGTGTTCATAAGTAATCTTCCCCTTCTTATTATCCAATACCCAATTGATATCAATTGATAATTAATAAATACGCAACCATAACTATATAGCACTTTTGCTGCTTTAATCCAACGTTGACAGTCAAAATTAATAAAAGAATTCCTGGCTTTGTTGTATTCGATCAAAAATACAACAAAAGTAAAGACCATATAAGATTATTTCGAGTCATGGAAAATCTGCATATTTGAGGAGGTAGTTGAGTATTTGCTTCAGTCGCTTTTTCCCATCACAAAAACAATCAGCTTGTCACCATCAATACTCAAAATCACCCTGTATTTCCCTATTCTTAGCGAGTATGGAGGAGATTTCGGGGAACCTTTGAGTTTTTTTACATAAACTTTGGGATTTACCTATATTTCCTTAATGGCAGCAACTACCCTTTTTGCCATATTAACAGGTAATTTCTGTAAATCTTTTCTTGCACCCGGCGAATACAGGATAGTATACATTAGCGAAGCTCCAGTTCAGCTTCTATTTCTTCCTGTGTGTAATATTTTCCTTCCTTGAGATCGTGAAGAGCTTCTTCAACTCTTTTAAGAGTATCTTCACTCAAAGGCTCCTCATCATAAGCCATCCCAACAAGTCTGGAAAGAACCTCATTATATGACTCCCTGGGAAACAGTTTCAGGTTATCAAGATTGTTTTTTACTTCAGAATCCACTTTAATTGTAGTTGTTGTCATATACTTGAGTATACTATATAAATTAAACGTGATGAGAAATCGGACTAAATGAGCCAGTATCAATAAATTTCCTTGACCCTTCCGACACTGCCATCTTCCAGTTGTACTTTTATGCCGTGGGGATGGGATGAAGATTTGGTGAGAATTCTTTTGACAATACCTCTGGTTATTTTACCACTCTTCTGATCCTGCTTTAGAACGATTCCTACGTTTAACCCTGGCTTGATATTCTTTCTGTTAGTGCCTGCATTCATGGTCTGAAGGTGAGCCTGTAGGCATATAAGGGTGTTTATTGATGGAAAAAAGTGGCAATTAGAGTAGGTTATTCTATTTTGTGGAGAATCTGCATTATTTGAGGCTCTATTTGAGGGATTTCTTCAGTAGCTGTTTTCCAGAGAATATCCATATCAATTCCAAAATAGGCATGTATCATTTTATCACGCATTCCTGCTATATTTCTCCATGGAATAGAAGGATATTCGGTTTTAATTGATTCTGGAATGTTTTTTGTTGCCTCACCTATGACCTCAATTGCTCTGATTACAGCAAACTGGGTCTTTTCATCTTCAATGAACTGCCAATAGGTCAAATCACCTGTAAATTCACCCACTTTATCCATAGCGTAGAGAATATCTTTGAAATGATCAGTAGTTTGACGTTCATTCTTCATACCGGTGTGGCCTCATTCAGTATATTTTTCCCGATATTTGGCTTTAAAGCCTTTTTGTGCACAAGATCAACTTTAATTCCTAAAGTATCAGAAAGATAGTTTTCAAGTTCAATGAACTCGAGCAATCCCGGGGTTTCACTGAATTCGACCAGTATATCAAGATCACTACTATTCGTTTGTTCTCCCCTGACATAAGAACCAAATACAGCAAGAGAAGCGACCTTATACTCCTCTTTTAACTCTGGCAGCATTTTATGGAGTTGCTGTTTGTAAGTATCAATTGCATTGTTTTGTGAGACCATAGGTACCTGATTGTTTTGTTTTAATTATATTAATTGATATCGACAACAAAAAAAAATTAAAAAATCAGAAAATGGAGAATAGAGGCCTCAGACCTCTATTTCCCCACCATTCAAAACAGCAGATTCGCTCACCCGTACAGATTCAGTGGTATCCCCGAAGGAAACCTTGTAGGAACCTGTGGGTGCGGTATCAAACTGCGTCTGGCCTGTCATTGGGCCTTCTGTGGAATAGGGCACCACGAATTCATAGGTGCCATCCGTGGCTGTAGTGGACTGGGAATACTCAAAGGTCCGGCCGGTAGTGGTGCGTATGGTATTTGTGATGGTTACTTCTTCACCTTCAGGTGCCTGTCCTGTGATAGTAGCACCGTCCACATACTCGAAGATCTTCACATAACCGGTATTCACCACTTCAACGTCACCGCCAAAGAGGACATTGTAGACCTGTTTGAAGCCAGTTTCAGCGGTATTGGCAGCAGGGGTCTCATGCACCATGCGGTACTGCTCAAGACCATTCCCGTCAAAGATGTGCAGCCGGGCTTCCATGGTGTTGAAGTAACGTTCTCCGGGAACAGTCTGGGTACCCTGGGCGGTCTGGGCCTGTACATAGTAATTATCGGTATCCAGAGTCCAGGCAGCCATGGCATAAAATTTGCCGGTGGCCATCGCCACATCGGAGACCACGTAACGTGCCCCTGCCTTTTCAGGGTCGGGATGGACGGCTTCCAGTACTGCTGTAGCCTCTGCTTCAGAGGGGGCGGTAAAGAAGGTGGATGCACCTGGTCTGTTCTCTTCATCCATACTGTTGCGCCTGCCACCGATACCCTGCTGGAAAGGATTGGCGTTGGGAATCCTGTGGCCG
>JASMTL010000074.1:0-4547 GCA_041694315.1 Methanosarcinaceae archaeon
TGATCATTCCTGGATTGGTATACAGATGCTACCTGTAAGTCCCCGGGCAGCAGATTTCATGGACCTTAATGAGGAGGCGGCCAGAGGAGTAATGGTCGTGGATGTAGTGGAAGGCGGACCTGCCGAGGAGGCGGGGCTGAAAAGTGCAGAAGAAGTAAAGATCAATGACGAAATAATCTTCATCAACGGGGATATCATTGTAGGAGTAGACGGGGTTGAAGTCTACAACAGTGACCAGATCATAGCGCATATAAGTGAGAAACAGCCGGGTGATGAGATTGAACTTGAGTATTACAGAGATGGGGAAAAAATGACAACACAACTGGAACTTGGCTCACGCCCGGAATGAATTGTCCAAATATACTTGATGAGACGGGAGAATAAGAGAGTTTATGGACACGCATTTTCATACACGGGAAATACGTATCCACAAAAAGGAAACATGTGGCCACTCAGTCATTGATCTTTTTCATAAGCCAGGCCATATTCTGGCCAAGGTTTTGCATTGTCTGCATTCCTTCTGTATCAGACTCTACATCCCCCGGGGCAAGCCCCATTCCTATATTCCAGTAGCTTGAACCCGGTACGACCATCTGGGAGAGCAAGAAAAAGTGGTTGATGGAATCAAATGCGTGAAGGGCACCTGCTCTCCTGACAGCCACAACCGCTGCTGCGACCTTATGTTTGAAAAGTTCATCGTTTGCTTTGCCTACAAAACCCGCCCTGTCAATCAGGGCTTTTGTTTCCGTAGTCAGATCGGCAAAGTATGTAGGGCTTGCAATAATTATCCCGTCGGCCTCAATCATCTTTTCTATACATTCATTGATCAGGTCACTGGATATGACACATCGGCGGTCCTTGTTCTCAAAACACTTCATGCAGGCAGTACATCCCATGACAGGGATGCCTCCCAGCTGAATCATTTCGGTCTCAATTCCCTGCCTTTCGAGTTCTGAAAATACATTTTTGACGAGCTTTGCGGTGTTCCCGTCTTCCCTGGGACTTCCATTGAATGCTACAACCTTCATTTTAATACCTTCTTGTCTTTAGACAACATATATCCAATAATTGCATTATCCACTCCCCTATATAACAATTATACTACTTTCCGCTCAAATCATTCAGATAATTACTGGAGAAGGAACTTTACGGTTAATTTTTCCATTCCACAGAGAAACAGATTCATATATATGAAGGATTGATCATGTGTTCATGGATAATTCAGCCTGCAAACGCATGGATAAAAACCAGATTGAAAAACTCACAATTCCCCCGCCTGAAACAATTACGCGCATGTCTGCCATATTTCAGGCACTGCAATCGTCTGCACGGCTGAATATCCTGTTCTTACTCAAAAAAAAGGATATGTGCGTATGTGAACTCAGTGAAGCACTTGGAGCCTCACAGTCTGCAATATCCCACAATCTGCGGATACTACGCCAGCTAGACCTTGTGAGGGTCAGGAAGGAGGGGCGGTTTGCGGTCTACTACATTGCAGATGAACATGTCAGGCTGCTGATCGAAACATGCAGACAGCATATTATTGAGGAATACCGATGAGCATTGCACAAAGCTTCATGGAAATTCTGGCCGGAGTAATACAGGAGACCTGGTACCTTTTCGAAGAGGCTGCACCCTATCTTTTCCTTGGCTTTGGGATTGCGGGACTGCTGGAACTTGTGGTTTCCAATGAGAAGATTATCGGGCATCTCGGCAGCGGGGCCGGGAGATTCAGTTCGGTCCTCAAAGCTTCTATTGCCGGTATTCCCCTGCCCCTATGTTCCTGTGGTGTGATACCTGCGGCAATGTCCCTGAAAAAAAGAGGAGCAAACAATGGTGCCACCCTGTCCTTTTTGATATCGACGCCCCAGACCGGAGCTGACTCAATCGCAATCACCTATGCCCTGCTTGATCCCGTTATGACAGTATTCAGGCCTGTTGCTACCTTCATAACCGCAGTGGGAGCAGGAATTACAAGCAATATTATGGAAAAGGACGTGACAAATACACTCTCAAACCCCACTATGCTTTCAAAAAAGGAAGAGGCAACAAATCCGGGTTGTGATTGCGGCGGTGATGATTGCGGCCAAGCAGGCCTGAAAGAGCGAGCCATTGATGCCGTTAAATATGCTTACGTGGAACTGCTGGGAGATATTGCAAAGTGGCTTGTTGTGGGGCTGCTGATAGCAGGAGTGATTTCCTATATTGTCCCGGCGGAAATTGTGGGAGGCTACCTTGGAGGCGGGATCGGTTCGATGATCCTGATGCTTTTTGTAGGGATCCCCCTCTACATCTGCGCCACCGCTTCCACGCCCCTGGCAGCCGCCCTTATCGCCAAAGGGATGAGCCCGGGTACCGCATTTGTGTTCCTGCTTGCAGGGCCGGCCACCAATGCTGCAACCATTACAATGGTTACGAAGTTTATGGGCAAAAAGGCTGTTACCATTTATCTTGCAATGATAGCCCTCTTTGCGCTGGTATTTGGGATGTTGCTCGACCTCATATACATTAGAATGGGAATTGAGGCAACGACCATTGCGGGAAGTGCAAGTGACCTGCTGCCTGCAGAAGTGAAAACATTCTTTGCGTTGCTCCTGGCAATAATGATCACCTATTCCCTGATACAGAGAAGGGAAACTGATGAATGCCAGGATTGCTCCTGAAACGGCGAAGTAATTATAAAGCATCTTAACCCAATCTTAAAATGGGGGTTTGTATGGATAAAGAGGATAAAGCAATCGAATCCAAATTGTCCGCCAATGGAAAAACGTTGCTGGAAAAACGCTACCTTTTAAGGGATGCAAAGGGGAAAGTCGCAGAAAAGCCCGACGAGTTGTTCCGCAGAGTTGCAAAGGCTATTGCCAGAGTCGACAGCAGCTACGGATACAGTGTGGAAAAAACTGAAGATAATTTTTATCAGGTAATGGCAGATCTGGAGTTTCTTCCCAATTCCCCCACCCTCATGAACGCAGGCACCGAACTGGGGCAATTGAGTGCGTGTTTTGTGCTGCCTGTGGAAGATTCCCTGAAAAGTATCTTCAAGTCCCTGCAGGATATGAGCCTCATCCACCAATCCGGCGGTGGCACAGGATTTTCCTTTTCAGACCTGCGACCGGAGGGAGATCCTGTGCGCTCCACAGAAGGCGTGGCTTCCGGACCCCTTTCCTTTATGACGATCTTTGATAAGGCAACGGATGTGATCAAGCAGGGCGGCAGGCGCAGGGGAGCCAATATGGGAGTACTGAGAGTTGACCATCCGGATATTTGCAAGTTCATCGGGGCCAAGGAAAAGGAGGATATGCTGCGCAATTTCAATCTCTCGGTGGGTGTGACGGATGAATTTATGGAGGCTGTCAGCCAGGACAGGGATTATGCCCTTGTAAATCCCCGAACCGGTAAAGTTGAGAAGAGATTAAAAGCACGGGATGTGTTTGACCGGATAATGACGTGTGCCTGCCAGACCGGAGATCCCGGCCTGCTTTTCCTGGATGAGATCAACCGCAAACATCCCCTGAGTGCAATCGGCACAATCGAGAGTACAAATCCCTGCGGAGAGGTTCCTCTTTTGCCCTATGAATCATGCAACCTCGGCTCGATCAACCTGGCGCGGATGGTTAAGGAAGGGGCAATCGACTGGCAGAAATTGCAGAAAACTGTCCATACAGGAGTACATTTCCTGGATAATGTGATCGATGCCAACAAATATCCTCTCCCGCAAATCGAGCAGAGGACAAAACAAAACCGCAAGATCGGCCTGGGTGTTATGGGATTTGCCGCCATGCTGGCACGCCTGGGCATTCCCTATGATTGCGAGGAAGGAATCACAACAGCGGAAGAAGTGATGAAGTTCATCCGGCAAGAAGCCGTGCAAAAATCTGTGGAACTCGGTGAGCAACGGGGCAGTTTCCCGAATTTGCCCAGGAGTACTCTTGCAAGGGATTATCCTGCAATGCGCAATGCAACGGTGAATACCGTGGCCCCCACAGGCAGCCTGAGCATAATTGCAAATACCACTTCAGGAATTGAACCGATGTTTGCCCTCACCTACAGGCGCAATGTGATGGGAACCCGGCTGACAGAGATCGATCCTGTTTTTGAGGAGATGGCAAGGAAACATGGGTTCTACAGCACACAGCTGATGGAGGAAATCGCCGAAACCGGATCCCTCCAGAACAGCCCGAATATACCGGAAAGGACCAGACGGGTTTTTGCCACCGCACTGGAGATTCAACCGCGCTGGCATGTGAGGATGCAGGCCGCTTTCCAGAAACATGTGGATAATGCCGTTGCCAAGACCGTGAACCTGCCCCATGAGGCTACTGAGGAGGATTTCCGGCAGATCTATATGCTGGCCTACCGGTTGAAGTGTAAGGGAATTGCTGCTTACCGTTATGGAAGCAAGGCTGAGCAGGTGCTGGAAATCGGGGGAACTGGGAAGAATAGGGATGATCGCACTGCAACGGTAAAAGCCTGTACGAAAAACGGATGTGAATAAGGCAAATAGTGATTATCCAGAATACTTCGTATATACAGTGTAATATCGGATT
>JASMTL010000075.1:0-3748 GCA_041694315.1 Methanosarcinaceae archaeon
TCTTTGAGAGCGGGCGTGATCCCCGGGATGTGGATGCAATCATCCTGACCCACCTCCACCTGGACCATGTGGCCGATGTCCTGCCCCTGCTCAAAAGCCGCTGGCTGTGCGAGAAAAGCGATTGTGTCATCTACGGGCCACAGGGTACACAGGACTGGCTGGACGGCCTGATAGGGCTGTATCCCTATTTACAGGGCAGGTTTGACCTCTGTGTCACCGAACTTACACCCGGCCGCCAAATCGCATTTGAAGGTAGTGATTGCCGGCTCAGCTGTGCTGCAGGAGTGCACAGCGTACCCTCCCTGGGTTATAGACTCGAGGATGGAGGGAAAATAATGGTATATTCCGGAGACACCGAACCCTGCGACTCTCTCATGGAACTGGCACAGGGGGCTGATGTTCTCATCCATGAATGTTCCTTTCCTCCGGGGTTTGAGGTGGACTGCCACACCACACCGGATATGCTGGAGCCCTATCTCGACAAACTTGATGTCGGCAAACTCTACCTGACACATCTCTACCCGCAAATGCAGGGCCATGAACAGGAATCACTGGAATA
The DNA here is from genome assembly GCA_041694315.1 of Methanosarcinaceae archaeon. GTDB lineage: Archaea > Halobacteriota > Methanosarcinia > Methanosarcinales > Methanosarcinaceae > Methanohalophilus. Next base: position 560 of record JASMTL010000075.1, read on the forward strand.
TCTGCGCAGTCGATTCAAAGGTGAGATGCATATTGCATCGGACCTGCTGGAAATCGACCCCTGAGATCAGACCTGCAGCATCTCGATGTCCAGTTTACCCGACTTTTCATCCAGATCAATAAGAACAGCAGAACCCTCCGAAGCCATGCCGGTGTTCACGACAGTTGTACCTTCAACTTCCATGACACCCTTATCCTCATGAATATGGCCGCATACGATCAGGTCCACCTTGCCCAGCATATCGGCTACAGCCTTGCAGCCCACATTGCCGGCTTCGATACGATCCAGTGTACAGTAAGGGGGTGAATGGGACAGCAGCACCAGATAATCACCCTTTTGTCTTCCTTCAGCAGCCAGTTTATCCAGTGTTGCGGCAATTTCCTCTTCCTCGATTTCATAGGGAGTTTTGAAAGGAGTGGGGTTGGATCCTCCCATCCCTATGAAAACCACATTTCCCATGGTCCACAAACGCTCGTGGAGATTGATGGCCTTTGACTCATCCAGGATGTTGCAGATACTCTTCAGGTCACAGTTGCCCGGAATGGCCAGGGTTGGTTTGTCAAACATTCCCATCATCTCCAGAGCCTGCTCATCCGGCCCGAAGTTGGTAATATCTCCTGCAACCAGTATCAGATCCACATCCCCTGCCCTCTCAAGTATGGCCGGGATGCGTGTAAAATTCCCGTGTGCATCAGACATTGCAAGGATGCGCATCATTGTTACTCCTTAGAAATTCTTATCGCCGCCGAGTATGCCGCTCAAACCGCCACCTTCGCCCCTGTTACTCTGGGAACCAAGGCCTGTGGCAGCTGCAATCCTGTCAGCCAGCCTGGAAAAGGGCAGGCTCTGCAGGTACACCGTACCGGGGCCTGATACTGTAGCAAGGACCACTCCTTCTCCTCCAAACAATGCATTCCTAAAGCCGCCTACCAATTTTATGTCATAATTCACAGATTCAGAAAAAGCCACAAGACAGCCGGTATCCACACGCATGGTCTCTCCTGCTGCCAGCTCTTTTTTGATTATCGTTCCACCGGCATGTACAAAAGCCAGCCCGTCCCCTTCAAGTCTCTGGAGGATGAAACCTTCTCCCCCGAAAAGCCCGCCACCGATTCTTTTGGAAAATGCAATACCAACCTCTATACCTTTGGCAGCACAAAGGAAAGCATCCTTCTGGCACAGGAATCTTCCATCTACTTCTGCCAGGTCGATAGGAATAATCTTGCCCGGGTATGGTGCACCAAATGCGACCCTCTCCTTACCATTTCCCTCATTGGTAAAAGAAGTGATGAAGAAACTCTCACCGGTAACCATTCTCTTGAGCCCCTTGAAAAGTCCGCCGCCGGTTGATGTCTGCATTTTGATGTCCTGGCCCATATACATCATGGCTCCGGCCTCTGCCCTTACACTTTCGGAAGGGTCAAGTTCGATCTCCACAAGCTGCATGTCATTCCCAATGATTTCGTAATCGATTTCGTCTGCCATTTGTGTGACTCCTGCTGGATTTACAATAATTTAATATTCCTTTAAATTTATAAACTTGCTGAATTAGCAGAATGCATAATCAACTTTAAATAGTACTGAACATTTATCGGCATCAGAAAGTATAAAGGATAACATATCATGAAACATTTTCTCATTATTGCCCATAAGGCCCATACAGCCGATGATTTTTCCCTGAATGACCTGCCTGGTTCCGCCGGCAGGATGGATATACTGTGCAGGTGTGTAAATTCAGCCCTTTTCCTCTCCCATGACCTGCGCCGGGATGTACAGGTCCACCTGCTGCTTCTGGGAGAACCCGACCCTGGCAGGGTTGTCAAGTTTGACGGTGAGACTGTACGTTACCTGAATCCGGATGAAAGAAGCAGTGGCTCCCTTATCAAAAAGGCACTCGATAAGGATTCTTCTGACTTTGAGATTCGTTCCACTCCCGGTGTCACCGTGAGAGATGCAAACCTCCCCTCCCTTCTTTTGGAATTCAAATCTAGGGGTTGTTCCCTTTATTATCTACTTGAAGATGGAAAGGATATCCGGGAAGAAACCCTATCCGGGGGGGACATGGTCTTTATTCTGGGTGATCACAACGGTGTTACTGAAGAAGAAGAAGCCCAGATAGAAAAAGCCGGTGCAATAAAACTTAATATAGGTCCCATCTCACTCCATTCAGATCATTGCATTACAATTTTGCACAACGAACTTGACCGCAGGGAAAAAGAATATTAACCTTTTTGCTATTGGAAGTGAATACATGACCATAATGCAAACAGCAGCACGAATCATTGAGGAAGGTCCGATATGCGATAATTGTATGGGCAGGCAGTTTGCCCGCCTGCTCACCGGCCTGACAAATGCTGAACGGGGAGAGGCTATCAAACTATCCCTCTCTTTAGAAGCTGCACGCCTGATGAAGGAAGAAGACTATAGGGATTTACTGGAAAAACTTGCTCCTTCCAACCCTTACGCATGTAAGACACTGAATGCCTCCTGCGATGAAGAGGAATGCTGGGTATGCATTGGGCTTTTTGATAATCTGGATGATTGGGTTGACAGAGCCATGGAGGCTCTTGAAGGACTCGAGTATTCCACTTTTGTCGTGGGTACAAAGGTTAGTGGACTGCTGGCTGAGAATGAAGAGATCCTCTGGGCTGAATGCGGGGCTGATTATGCCGAGCAGCTGAAAACTGAACTTAACAGGGAGATCGGAAAACGCCTGGCAGCCCGCAGCGGCAAAGAAGTAGACATCAAAATGCCCGATGTTGTTGTTATTCTTGACATAGCAAAAGAAGATATTATACTGGAAATCCGCTCGGTTTATGTTGAAGGTCGCTATCGCAAACTTGTGCGTGGCATACCCCAGACCCGATGGCCCTGCCGCAAATGCAAGGGAAAGGGATGTCAGAGCTGTGATAATACAGGAAAACAATATCCCGAATCCGTGGATGAATTGGTTAGTGAACCTGTAATTGAAGCATTTGGCAGTGATGATACTAAATTCCACGGTGCCGGAAGGGAAGACATAGACGCCTTAATGCTTGGTGCGGGTCGCCCTTTTGTAGTCGAAGCTCTTAATCCGGGCAGGCGTGACTACAATCTTTCAGACTTGGAAGAACAGATAAACAGTAAAGCTGACGGGAAAATTGAAGTTGAAGGTCTCAAATTTGCGGACAAGGCCAGAGTTCAGACCCT
>JASMTL010000076.1:0-2577 GCA_041694315.1 Methanosarcinaceae archaeon
TGTCGTCACAGTGGTGAATTGCTAACACAACTCTCACAAAAAATCAAATCCCCTATTGCCACCACTTCCAGGGCCAAGGGTGTAGTAAACGAAACCGATCGTTATAGCCTGGGTGTACTTGGTTCTATAGGGTCAAAGCATGCAGCAAAAGCTGTACAAAATAGTGAACTTATAGTTATAATAGGTTCGGGTTTCAGACAGGCCAACCTTGTTCCTTCAGGAATCAAGATTGTCCAGATAGATATCGATCCGACCAAAATCGGAAAGACCTTTGATGTGGATGCTCCTATTGTCGGGGATGCGGATCTTGTACTTAAAGATCTTCTTCCTCTTGTCGATGAAAAGGAAGAAAACACTGGGTTTTTAGAACATATAGATCAGATGAAACAGGAGCATTATGAGGAACTAAAAGCCGATGCACAGGACCTCTCCATCCCTGTAAATCCCGGTTATGTGATACAGGCCATTAAACGTCATGCAGACAGTGACGCTATAATTTGTGTAGATGTGGGGGATCATACCTACTGGTTCTACAAGAAATTCATGTGTGAAGGCCAGAAGACTTTCATGTCTGCTAATATTGCCAGTATGGGATTCGGACTGCCTGCAGCCCTTTCGGCAAAACTTGATAACCCTGACAGGCAGGTAATATGTGTCACAGGAGATGGCGGGTTTGGAATGCTTATGGCTGATTTCACCACTGCTGTGCGCGAAGAGTTAGGAATCAATGTCATTGTCTTTAATGACGGCAAACTCAAGAACATAAAAGAGGAAGAACTAAGGTCCGGTTATCCTGAATTTGGTGTTAGTTTCCCCAATCCCAATTTTGCGGAATATGCTAACACTACCGGAGGCGAAGGCTATAGGATAGAGGATCCGGCAAAACTGGATGAAGCCCTTGAAGAAGCATTCAAATCCACCAGACCTTCTATTATCGATGTGGTTGTAGATCCCGATAAGACTGCTGCAAGTACCAAAAGAGTGGATTGAATATTATAGGGATGCTACCGGCAAAATTCATTTTCCTGGTTTTGGTAAAACACACCTTTTTAACCAATAATTCCCAAAAAAGAACTATATGGCACGCAAACTAGATGGAAAAGACATAGAGTTACTGAAAAAGCTTGCTCCTGAGTGCAGTGATCTGGAATGCAGCAGTTCAGGGGTCAATTTCAAGTCAATCCTACCACCGGTTGCAAATCATTTTTCCAAAGATATATCTGATTTTTCCCATCGTCTGGAGTCGCTTTCAGAAAAGGAACTGGAATATCTGCTGGACCTGATTAAAGGTGGCAGGGAAAGCCTTGGTTGCTTGAGACCGGATTATGTCATGGCTTTTCAGGAAATAGTTGCCAGAAGGGCAGGAGATGAACAGGCTGGTGAAATTATCAAGATTTATACTGCTAATGATATTTGTGAATAAATTGTAGAAAGCCAATAGACCTGCAGGTTTTGGCCTGTTATCTTATTCTTTTTCACATTGATATGGCTGACGTAAGGTTTATTAGATATTATACAACATCTATTCACGATTGTGAAAAACAGTAATGGGAATTTTACGGAGGAAGGCAATGAAAGATGCATTAAAAAAACTGAGAGAAACAAAACCATTGGTCCATCATATCACCAATTGGGTTACAATTTATGACTGTGCAAATATAACAAGGGCCTTTGGTGGACTTCCCGTAATGGCTCATGCTGTAGAAGAATGTGCTGATATGACTAAAATTTCCTCTGCTCTTGTACTTAACATTGGAACCCTGACGTCTGAACTTATTGAATCCATGATAATTTCCGCAAAGGCTGCAAACGAAAAACAAATCCCTGTGGTACTCGATATAGTAGGGGTAGGGGCAACTCAATTCAGAAATCAAATGGCTGCAAAGATTCTTGACAGTGCTCATGTTGATATCATTAAAGGCAACTATTCTGAGATTGCAAAACTGGCAGGTGAAAATGCCCGCACAAAAGGAGTTGAAGCAACTTCTATCAATGCTGATCCTTTCTGGCTTGCAAAAAATTTGGCCATCTCAAGATCATGTACTGTTGTGATGACCGGCAAAGAAGATATAGTCAGTGATGGTTCAGGGATCTTTTCCATAAAAAACGGCCATTCAGAAATGGGTTCAATTGTGGGCACCGGTTGCATGGCGGCTTCAATAATAGGTTCATTTGCAGCCCTGAACGATGATTTCTGTGATGCAGCAATAGATGCTTTGTCTTTCTTTGGAATTGCCGGGGAATTTGCGGCCGTCAAGTCAACAGGCAGCGGCAGTTTCAGGATGCATTTATATGATGAAGTATCCGGGCTTACTGATGAAAAAGCATTACCTCTGATCAATGTTGAGAGTATTGAAAGCTGAATTATAGATTTATGAGGGTCTGCATTTATGCCATTCTGTAAATCTTTGCTTAATGATATCGATTTCTATCTTGTGACAGATTCCGGCCTATCCAGGAAAGGCACATTGTCCGATGTAAAATGCGCAGTAAAGGCCGGATGTAAGATTGTCCAGTATCGGGAGAAAGACAGGACCACAAAAGAGATGATTGAGGAAGCTATCCTGATCAGGAAAA
>JASMTL010000077.1:0-2780 GCA_041694315.1 Methanosarcinaceae archaeon
CATCCCTGCAAATTACCATAATCAACTACAGATTCGGTTTAACAGTGTATCAAACCAGTTTTCATCTCTTGGAAGACTTGCAACAAACAAGGCAAACTATTCGCAGGGGTATCCAAGAAAAGGTCTCAAAGCACTGCTTAATGCTATCCTGTATTCTTTACCCGAGTCAGTTGACATAAGAACTGAGAGTAAGGCTAAAAAAATACTTGTTGAAAATGATCAGGTAACAGGAGTGGAAAGCGATGAAATCTATCTTGCAGACATTGTCATACATACCGGTTTTGTAAAGAACTTACCCGAATTAGTGCAAGGTTTACCCAGAGAGTATATCGAGGAGTTGGACGGAATTGTTAATAGTAAGAGCCTGACTGTATGGCTGGGTCTTGATGAGACCAGGAAGGAATTCAACTACCGGGGTTCTGAAATCTGGTTTAAGGATAATGCCTATTGGGCAATGCCAATAAGTAACTATGATCCAACCCTTGCCCCGCCGGGGAAACAGCTTGTAGGTTTTGCTTTTGCAATAGATGACTCATCTCCTGAAAAGAAAGAAATAAAAAAAGCCCATGAGACAATATACAAAGTTGTTCCTGATATCCAGGATCATGTGGAAATGCAACATGACCAGGTAACCATTCCTGAAAAAGCTGCAGTTACCATAAATGGCCATTTTGCAGGGATAAGAACACCCGTAAGGAATCTTTATGTGGCGGGTACAGATACCGATAGCCGCAGTATGGGAGTCACTCGTGCAGCATATTCCATAATTGAAATGTTAAGAATATTAAACGAAGATTCAAATCTGCATTGAAAAATGTATATTATGTTTCTTAAAAGTTGGATTCCAGCAACCATTTTGGCATTCAGCATAAAAGATTCACGAATTATTTAAAGCTAAATTATTTAAACCCATTGTAGTATTAGGATAACCAGAATATCAGCTGTTCATGGAGATTACTTATTATGATCAAGGAAGTCACCGATCAATATAATGCACAAAAAATCGAGGAAAAAGTCCACAATTTCTGGGAGGATAACCAGGCCTACATGAAAGTAAGAGAACATCGCCGTGGAGAAAAGCGATTTTTCTTTGTGGACGGCCCACCATATACTACCGGACATATACATCTGGGTACCGCCTGGAACAAAATTATCAAAGACTCCATACTTCGTTACAAATCCATGAATGGGCATGATATTATAGACCGGGCCGGTTGGGACATGCACGGCCTCCCCATAGAAGTAAAAGTTGAAGGAGTCCTGGGTTTTGAATCAAAGAAAGACATTGAAAGTTATGGTGTCGAAAAATTCGTTGATAAATGTAAGGAATTTGCCCTGAAACAAAAGGATGCCATGACAGACCAGTTCCGCACCCTTGGGACATGGCTGGACTGGGAAGACCCTTACATGACTCTCAAGGATGAATACATAGAAGCTGCCTGGTGGACCCTCAAACAGGCTTACGAAAAAGATCTGCTTGAAGTGGGTAAAAGGGTAGTGAACTGGTGTCCCCGCTGTGAAACAGCAATTGCAGATTCTGAAGTTGAATATGAGGATCGTACCGACCCTTCCATTTTCATCAAATTTGCAGTAAAAGATGAAAATGACACATATATTGTCATATGGACTACCACACCCTGGACTATCCCGGCAAATATGGCTGTGGCTGTAAATCCTGATTTTGAATATGCAAAGGTCAGGGCCGTGAAAGAGGATAAGGAAGAAATATTGATAATGGCCTCCGATCTTGTGGAAAGTGTACTTAAAAAAGGAAGGTACACAGATTATGAAATCATTGAAACAATGCCAGGTGAAGATGTTGCTGGCATGGACTATGAGCATCCACTTGTGGAAAACATACCGGAACAATCCAAATTCGATCATCGGGTTTATCTTGCCGATTTTGTAACTGCTGAAAATACAGGTTGTGTCCACATTGCACCCGGGCATGGTGTGGACGACTTTGATGTAGGAAAGGCAAATGATATTCCTGCTTTCTGCCCTGTTGGTTCAAACGGCCACTACACCAAAGAGGCCGGCAAATATGAAGGTATGAATATCCGGGATGCCAACAACGTTGTGATGGAAGACCTTGATGCAAAAGGCCTCCTACTTGCCGATGATACCATCTCACATCGTTATGGCCATTGCTGGAGATGTAAGACACCTATCATCTATCTTGCCACCAAACAGTGGTTTATCAAGATTGGTGACCTGAAGGAAGATATGCTTGCAGAAATAAAGAAGGTTGACTGGCATCCTGACTGGGCCGGTTCTGCAAGATTCAGGGACTGGATCGAAGGGGCCAGGGACTGGTGCATATCCAGACAACGCTACTGGGGAATCCCCCTGCCTGTATGGAGATGTGAGGAATGTGAATCTCTCAAGGTCGTAGGAACCCGCAAGGAACTGCAGGAAATTGCCGATGTTGATCCAGACACCGAGCTCCACAGGCCCTATGTGGACGAAATCAAATTAACATGTGACTGTGGCGGCCGTATGTCAAGGATTGAAGATGTTTTTGATGTATGGTTTGATTCCGCAGTGGCATCATGGGCTACACTGAACTATCCTCACCGGGAAGACCAGTTCAATGAATGGTGGCCTGCAGATTTCATAACAGAAGGACATGACCAGACCAGAGGGTGGTTCTATTCCCAGCTTGGCGCCAGCATGGTGGCTTTTGGACAGGCCCCTTACAAGAGTGTGCTGATGCACGGGTTTACACTGGATAGCACAGGAAAGAAAATGTCAAAGAGCCTGGGTAATGTGGTCCAGCC
>JASMTL010000078.1:0-7688 GCA_041694315.1 Methanosarcinaceae archaeon
AAGGAACCGAGAAAGCATATTCTTTTAGTCTTATAACCATCTCAACTTCTCGTTTTGATAAATATGGGTCCACAGATATCCCTTCTGCTGCGGATGATGTATCGGGGCAACGAATGTCAGATCTTATAGAGGCTGCCCATCACAATGTATTGTGCTACAGGCTTGTGGCAGATAATATCGCAGATATAAGAAAAGAAGTCCTGTCAGCGATCTTTAATGGAGCCGATGTTGTGATCACTACCGGCGGCACAGGCTTATCTGCTTGCGATGTGACCATAGAAGCCCTTTGTCCATTATTTGAAAAAGAACTTGAAGGATTCGGAGAACTTTTCCGTCTTAAAAGTCTGGATCAGATAGGGTCTGCCACAATATTGAGCAGGGCAACTGCAGGCATCATACAGGGTTGTGCTGTATTCTGCCTTCCTGGTTCACCAAAGGCTGTGGAACTTGCAATTGAACAAATAGTAATTCCGGAAGCAGGGCATATAGTAAAACATGCAAGATCATGATAACTGAATGTATTATCAGGAATAATGTTATTAAGGGCTATCCTTATATAATAAATTAAAATAGAGAGTTCGGCTGGAATATATGACATCCTATTCACTGGGTATTGAAGAACTGGATAGTATTATCGGGGAAATCCGTGAAGGAAGCAATCTGATGGTAATAGGTCCTCCTATGAGTGGAAAGGAAGATGTTGCCTACCATATCCTTAAAAACGGTCTCAAAAGGCAAGAATCTTCGGTCATAGTCTCTACAAGAGAACCGGGTGAACATGTCCTGGAATGGTTCACCTCCTTTGACAAAACCCTACCTGTCTCCAACATAGGGATTGTGGATTGTGTAACAAAGACGCTGGGGATGGCAGCTGATGATACTGATAACATAAAACGTGCTTCTAGTCCTGTGGATCTTACAGGTATAGGTGTTCGAATAAGTCAGTTTTTTGAACAATTCTGGATGAAACGTCAAATATCCCATAATATTCTCTGTATTAATTCTGTCTCCACCATTCTCATGTACTCTAATATCCAGACGGTATTTCGTTTCATGCACGTGTTCACAGGCAGAATCAAAGCCATAAAGGGGCTTGGTTTATTCGTAGTTGAAGACCAGATGCATGACTCCCGTACAATTGCTACCTTAAAACAACTTTATGACGGTATGATTGAGGTGCAGGAAGAAAACGGTAGTCATTATCTGCGTGTAGTAGGCATATCTTCTAAACCCACTCCCTGGTTTGAGTATTTGGTGGAGGATGGTTCGATATCAATTCAGAGCATCAAGGATGACTGAATGCTTTTCTTTAAGTTAGTTATATATACTTCATGCAGGTCCCTATATGCAGGTGTTATTTGATGGATAAGGATAAAATAAGGAAATTTAGGTCACAGGCAACTCACCTGAAACCCATTCTTACTCTGGGTAAAAAGGGAATTGATGATGCGGTTGTAACTGAATTGAAAAAACAAATTAAAGCCAATCATCTTGTCAAGGTAAAAATCCTCAAAAGTTTTCCCGGTGAAAGTATGGATTCAATTGCAGAGGAACTGGCCTCTCTTACATCCACTACCCTGATAGATGTGCGTGGAAGGGCGATAGTCCTCTACAGGTAATTAATCCATTTTATGCCCTGCCAGGATTTCCACATCCTGCATCACAATGAGTTCATCAGGAACCATTTTCTTGAGTTCGGGCAGGGTGTTACGCAACTTTTCTTCTTCATCCACGGCCTGTACTATGATTGGGAGGTCCATTCCAAGCCTGAGGATACTTGCTTTATGGATTACACTGTGTACTCCATATCCCTCGATTCCCTTGATTGCGGTGGCACCGGCAACATCATTTTCAAGCAAGAACTCGATGATGGCTTGATGGGCACTTTTACCTTTGTATGTATCATTTTCACTAAGATAAATTGTCAGTATTTTTGATTGCATATGGTCTCCCTTCGTTGTTGAATTCTATTTTTAGGTTAAGTTTGACACTAAATGCCCGATTCCGGCACCGAGCATACAGCACACACAATTAAGCATTATATTTGTAAGAAAACTCCGGTTGGCCTGCTGTTCAAGGAGTGTGAATGATTCATACGTAAAAGTGGAAAAAGTGGTGAATGAACCCAGAATACCTATATTCAACAGGTGAAGATGCTGCAGGGCATGGGAATATGTAAGATATGAGAGTATTGTTGTACCCATGATGTTTACTGTGAGTGTACCTGTGGGTATATCTCCTTTTTTCGGGGTCATTCCTGCTACCATATACCTGAGGATTGCACCGATAAACCCGCCGATTCCAACAAGCAAATAGTCTGTCATATCCATTTCACCTATCTCCGATATATATTATCAGGCTTCTTGCAAGAAATACTGCAATTAGGCCAGTTGTAAGGTTTATCATTACGTTTGCAAACCCGTATACAGGTTGCATTTGCATGGTCTGGACTATGAATGTGGAAAATGTGGTGAATGCACCTAAAAATCCGATGCCTGCAAACATTCGGATGCGTGGGGTCAGGTAACCGATATAGTCAGAGTAGAACAGCAACAATCCCAGCAGGAAACTTCCCAGTACGTTCACAACCAGTGTTCCCCAGCCACCGGGGATTAAGATTGAAGTGCCATATCTGCATATAGCTCCCAGGAACCCGCCAGTTCCTATGAAAAAGAGATTGGTAACATCCCGGTATTCCATGGGATCGTCCCACCATCTTTATTTATCCACCGGAAACCGGGGGGAATATGGCGACTTCATCTTTGTCTGTAATTGCTGAGTCTGTACCTTCAATATGCTGGATATTTTCCCCGTTGATCAGGATGCTTATATATCCCCTGAGTTTTTTACCATCTTCAAATATAAGTTCCTCAAGATTCGGATATTTTGCAATTATTTCATCCAATATCTCAGAAACGGTATCACCATTGACCTCTACTTCAGAAGTTCCGGCCCTTTCCCTGACATTGGCAAACAATTTTACCTTCTTGGCAGCCATAGCTTTTCCCACGTCAGGCTGGTTTATAAAATATTCGTTAAAATTCCTATTTACATGAAGAATAGTGGTGGGATAGCGCGGATTTGAACCGCAGTCCAAGCGTCCCAAACGCTCGAGGATCGGCCAGGCTACCCTACTATCCCACATGATATAAGGGCATCTCCCCTAAATGCACTTCTCCTAGATATATCTAACTATTGGAAGGCACAGAAGAGGGTGAAAATTGGTTCAGTTACTGTCTCCTTCCCACCTGGGATATACGTCATTATCTATATTCAGAAGATCCAGCACCCGTCCGGCCATGAAATCAATTAAGTCGTCTATTGACTGTGGTTTATTGTAGAATGCAGGACATGCAGGCAAAACATGGGTGCCGGATTCCTTAAGTTTGAGCAGGTTTTCCAGATGAATTCGGCTGTAGGGGGTTTCCCTTATCATCAGGATAACATTCCTGCCTTCCTTGAGGCAGACATCAGCAGCCCTTGTCAGGAGATTATCGGAGATCCCGTGGGCAATGGATGCAGCGGTTTTCATGCTGCAAGGGGCTATTACCAAAGCATTGTAAGGATGGGAGCCGCTTGCTACAGAAGCTGTAAAGTCTTTTTCCCCGTGTACCTCACAGGCAAGTTTTTCCACCTCCTGAATATTCCAGCTTGTTTCTATATCTATTATTTGCCTGGCTGCAGAGGTTATTACCAGATGTGTATAAATCCCTTTTTCTGCAAATATTTCAAGTAACCTGATCCCATACTGTGCCCCGGAGGCCCCACTGATTCCCACTACGACTTCCATATTATTCCTCAATTATATCTATAAGTTCGTCAACCATAAGTTCTGCGGTATCACATATTTTCCTGATCTCATCCGGCTGTATGTTGTCGAAGTGTATTCCTACAAGGAAAACAGTATCCTTGCCGGTTTTCCTGTTGATACGGCCTGCCTGCCTGTGTGCAATTTCATCATCCCTGTGTCCGGGCAGGGTAATGACCGAGCAAGCACCGGAATTGCTTACAGCAACCGCTCCTATGTGCTCCTCTCCACCCGTAAGTGTTACAAGCAGACCGTCCCCGATATTGCTCCATCTCAGAAAAAGTTTCCTTTCCCCCGCTTTTTTTTCAATTATTTCCACTTATATCCCCTGATATATCCGTTAACTTGTACTGTAGAGTCTGTTTTTTAACCTCGAAAAAATCGTTTACAATTTTATTCACTTTTTCCCTGTGTTCCCTGGGTGTATAAACCCCAAGTTTCCAGTTATCACGATGAGCTTTTTCAAGAGTTGCTACAATATGGGAAGCTTTATCAAGGGTCATTTTTTTCCCGTTGACCTTGACCAATGCTTTCATTTCCTCTATCCGGGGCAATTTTGGAATGTCTATGAGGATTTCTTCCTCATCAATTCCCGCTTCTTCTGCGATTTCTTTTTCCACTCTCTGGATGGATTTGCGATAATCCAAAACCTTCTCATCAACGTCATCAAACCCCACATAGAGGGCACGTTTGTACAGTTTTCTCTCATCAATTCTGTTGATCATTTCACCGGCGTAACCGTCATCGTGGCGCATGGTTTCAAACAGGCGGTAGTCATCCATGTCCTGAAGGCTGGAGGGATCTAGTTTCTCTCGCTCTACCAGATATTCGATACCTCTTATTAACATTGTTTCCGAGATGCGGGTCACGTGATGGAAGTATACCGATGGATGCATTAAAAAACGCGATACAAGCAGGGATTCGGCCGCATTGAGGCCGCCTTCTGTTACAACCAGTTTATCTTCATAGAATTGCATTTTATGGATTAGGCGGCTGTGGTCCACAAGACCATATGCAACACCCGTGTAATGTGCATCACGAATGAGGTAGTCCATTCGGTCAACGTCAATTTCACTGTTTATAATCTGTCCGAGGGAGGTTTTGCCCAGGATGTGATTTGCAATTCTTGATATGTTGAGGCCGGCTTCGCTGCAAACTTCTGCTATATCCCCTTTGCGCAGCAGGTGTTTTACATCTTCATGTTCCCTGCGGGTATATTTTTTGATGATACCTTCTGTCACATGTGAAAGGGGACCGTGTCCTATATCATGCAACATTGCAGCAACCCTGAGTTCATCGATTTCAGATTGCTGTACGGAATCTATTTCTCCCGCAAGGGTCGTAGCCAGGTGATGTGCACCCAGTGAATGTTCGAAACGGGTATGGTTGGCACCTGGATACACCAGGTTGGACAGTCCTAACTGGCGTATCCTCCTGAGGCGCTGCATGCGGGGTGTATCCATAAGGGATACTGCAAGCTCGTCAAGTTCGACATGACCGTGTACGGGGTCCCTCATGACCTTCATGTTTTTAAATAACCGTTCATATTATAATGATGTTGTGATTTTGGTAGTGAAATGCTGTGGTAATATCATGATAATATTTTCCGGTGGAACCGGCACACCCAAGCTCCTTGATGGCCTGATGCGGACAATGGATGAAGAAGAAATTACAGTTGTCGTGAATACCGCCGAAGACCTGTGGGTATCGGGTAACCTTGTAACACCGGATATTGATACAGTACTCTACCTTTTTGCCGGTATGATTGACCGGAATAAATGGTGGGGTATTGCAGGTGATACATTCCGCACTTTCAATGTTATGAAGGATTGTGGTTATGACGAAAAGATGATGCTTGGGGATCGGGATAGGGCCACGCATATCATGCGATCTGATATGATTCGCAACGGGGCTACCCTGACTGAAGCAATTGCAAAGCTTTGCTCAGGATTTGGTATCAGGGCCAACATCCTGCCGATGTCAGATGATGCAGTGTCCACCATGATCCGCACATCGCGGGGCTGGATGCATTATCAGGATTTCTGGATTAAGCACCAGGGCAAACCCGATGTACTTGAAGTTAAGATGGTTGGAATAGGTGAAGCTTCTATATCCCCTGCTGTAATGGAAAAACTACGGGAAGACAGCGATGTCCTGATTGGTCCCAGCAATCCGATTACAAGCATAGGGCCCATCATTTCCCTTGATGGAATGCCTGAAATCCTTAAAAGTAAAAATGTGGTTGCAATAAGTCCTATTATCGGGAATGAACCTGTTAGCGGTCCTGCAGGTAAACTTATGAATGCATGTGGTTACGGCATTTCTTCAAATGAAGTTGCAAGGTGCTACCATGACTTTCTGGATGTGTTTGTAACAGATATCCGTGATCCACAGGTTTGTACTTCTTTTGAAAATATGGATTGCAGTATAGTAAGGACTGATACGATGATGTCTTCTGTAGATGTAAGTATACAACTGGCAGGTTATGTAAGGAATCTGTTTGAGACCCTGAAATAAGTGTGCTTGAAAATTTTAAACATGCTTAAAATTCAGAAGCAAAGAGTATATATGTTAACATTCCCTATCATTTACTATACCAAAATGCTTGCTTACCATAATGGGGGTGGTATGAGCGGGCTGGGGAGTGGGGGTACTAAAAAAGGGATTAAAACCCGCTCATCTATACACCCTAATGTAAGTCTCGTATATACACTTTTCCCCTGTTCTTATGCTTAATGTGTTGCTATTGCTTTTCTACAGGGTCCATTTTTGCAGCTCTGCTTGCAGGATATACCCCCTGCAATGAGGTTGAGTACGAATACAGCAAGGATGGTTAGTAACTGTTGGGGCTTGTCCTGCTGGTCGTTGCTGTCTATATGTATCGCAGAAAATGGAATCCTAAGGAATGATCAGGTAATCTCTTATGGTCAGGCTTTCAGAGGCGGTAAAGTTAGCTTTTGCCAGCATAGGTAGTGCGAAATTGCGCTCTGCCCTGACTACCCTGGGTATTATCATAGGGGTGGCCGCTGTAATTGCCAACATATCCATGGGGGCCAGTTTCGGGCAGTACTTCGAAGAAGAAATAGGTGCATCGGGTACTAATTTTATTGTTATATTCACCCAGAAAAACAATGTATTCGGAGATTCCCAGTTCAATGTGGTTGAAAATACCAATGGTGTTGCTGCTGTCTCCCCACTTAACCAGCAATCAGCGACCCTGAAGTACCAATCAGCGGAGCGTACCGCAACTGTCAGTGGGGTCCTTCCCGATTATGAGAAAGTGGGGAACATAAATATGGAACACGGCCAGTTTCTGACCAGTCAGGACAGGAACGTGGCTGTAATCGGTTCGGATGTGGCCTATGATAAATTGACTGGAATCTATCTGTCAAGAATTTTATAAATATCAGTATAAGAAATGTGGATGGAGGGATGAGTACAGGGACGTTTCGTGTAAAGGGTATCATACAGGACCCGGATGCCTCCTTCGTATCTCCTGAAGTGGATCCTGCAGGACGTGTTTTTATTCCTCTTGCTGTCATGCAACAGATGCAGCACAGGGATGATATAGGGGGATTTTTCATTAAAGCGGATTCTCTCGAAATCCTGGATAGGGTTACCGATGATGTGGATGAAAACCTTGCCCGTTCGGTGGGAGTACCCAGCAGGGATATTGATAACGAGGATGCCAAACCCTATTCGATCTTCAACCAGGCGGATATCCTGGATAACCGGAATCAGCTTTCCAGTGCCCTGACAACACTGCTGACCTCTGTAGCACTGATTGCCCTGGTGGTCCTCGTAGTATCCTAGCTGACGGAAAATATGGAACGCTGGTGTCTGTGGGTGATTCTGAACAGTTGGCAGGTGCGATTATTGA
>JASMTL010000079.1:0-11618 GCA_041694315.1 Methanosarcinaceae archaeon
GCCTGTCGAATACGTATTTAGTGGAACTTTCAATACCCGGATACTCCGAACTAACCAGACAGGATTTAAACAACAATAATCCTTTTACAGGTACATCCGCAAGCTCCTTCATTTATCCTCACCTTCTTCTGCGGCCATCTCCTTTAGCCTGGCAAAGCGATCTTCAAACCCGATTCCCTTAAGTAGCGCTTTGATCTCGCCCCTTTGGTCTTCTATGGCCAGGGGACCCAGGCCGAGTTCCTCCCGGATATCCTCCAGATTGTCCCTGAAATGCTGCCAGTGTTTACCCAGATCCTCCTCCATCTGTCCAATATAGGGTGCAGGTATCTGGCTGATACCCAATTTGGCAAAAGATTCGGGATATTCGAAAAGCACACTCAGCCTCTCAATACCAATGCCTTTGTTGATTGCCATCTGACGCAATACCTGCACAACCTGGGAAGGACTGTTGTTGCGCGGGCAGCGCAGGTTACATGTATAACAATAGAAGCAATTCCATATTGTCTTATCATCAGTTACACTCCAATCGTTCTCTTTGACCCTTTTCATTACATTGCGGGGGTTGTAATCACTGTATCGTGCCGCAGGGCACGAAGAGGTACAGGCGCCACACTGCATACAGCGCTCGATACCGATAGAATCAGAGGTACGGAGGCTTTTCTTAATGGTTTCTACAAGGGATTCACATTCTGGAGTGTCATAATTTTCATTCATTCTTCTACCTCTTCCAGGGAAGAGAACATGTCACTGAGTCCCTTTGCATGAGGAATATAAGCCTTCTTGAGATGCAATCGATCACCATATTCTGTTTTTAATTCAAAAAACCGTGCCTCAGCCAGTGGATAGATTATTTCACCAATCTGGTTATCCGGTGGTTCTTCCACAAAAACAGCATGAGAGGCGCCTCTATAAAATGCAATATCAAGCATTTCCGCTGTCACGATGGTAGTTGTTGGCACCCTTATGATCTTTGTAGAAGCAGGATAATCCTGCGCACTACTTCCTATATTATCAATGGTTGAATATGCGATGTTGCGGCTGGCAAAGACAATGATATCACCTGCCTGGGCCAGACCTTCTATCTCGGCCACCAGTTCTTCCCTGCTGTAGCCCCTGACATGGATTGCGCCTTCATCACATAGGTAGGTGCAATAGCCACATCCATTACACACAAGCGGATCGATTTTCACCTTATCCTCTATGGAAATAGCCCCGAAAGGACATGTTACACACTTGCCGCATAAAGTGCAAATACCCGGATCTGCAACTGCAATATGCGGATCCAGATATATCTCGCCTGCCGCCAGGAAAGCATGAGCACGGGAGGCAGCAAGCCCGGACTGGGCTATTGAATCCGTTATATCCTTGGGGGACTGGGCACTGCCACAGACAAATATTCCTTCTTTTGAAGTATCGACCGGTCTGAGCTTGGAATGTCGCTCCTTGATGAAACCGTCTTCACTGAGATTGGTATCCATTATCCGTGCAATCTGCTGTGTACCCTCTGAAGGTTCCATGGCAGCAGAGAGTACCACCATATCCGCAGGCAGTTCCATAAGTTGCTGGTTCAGGGTATCCTCTACCTTCACCACAAGATCGGAATTATTTCTTTCTGCAATCTCGGCAGGCCTGCCACGCACGAATTGGACACCCATTTCCTGTACGGCACGATAGTAGTTTTCATACAGGCCAAAGGCACGCATGTCAATATAGCAGATGGTGACATTCACATCCGGATATTTTTTCTTTATAAGACTGGCATGTTTAAGAGCTGCCATGCAGCAGTAGCGGGAACAGTAACGGTTTCCCGAAGATTTCTCATCCCTGGAACCCACACACTGGATCATAACAATGTTTTCCGGTTTTCTTGCATCAGAGGGACGCAGTAATTTACCCTGAGTAGGGCCATTTACACCAAGTAGCCGGGCAAGTTCCAGCTGGGTTAGGACATTGGGAAAGCGCCCGTAACCATATTGGGGTTTGGAGGAAGGATCATATTCATCAAAACCGGTCGCAGCAATAATGGCTCCCACCTGTATTTCGATATGTTTATCCTGTTGGGAGAAATCAATAGCATCTACATTGCAAACCTCCCTGCACTTGCCACACCTGCCACCCTTAAGTTCTATGCAATGTTCAGGATTGATGGAATATATCTGGGGTACTGCCTGGGCAAATTTTATTGATATGGCTTTTTTGTCCTTTGAACCACAGTTGAATTCATTTTCTGTAACTACAGGACATACTGCAGAACACTTACCACAACATACACATTTCTCAGTTACATAGCGGGGATTCTGAGTGATGCTGACCTGAAAGTTACCGGTAGTTGAATCTATATTCCTGATCTCACAATCAGTTAGCAGTTCTATGTTGGGATGAGAAGCAACTTCATTCATAAGGGGACTGAGAGAACACATGGCGCATTCCTCGACCAGTTTCTCCGGGGAAAATATCTTGCCAATCTTTGCGGCATTGCCACCTATTGTCGTTTCTTTTTCCACAAGATAAGTGTGAACTCCACTATTGGCAAGATTCAGGGCGGCATTAATACCGGCAATCCCACCACCAATTACCAGGGCATCCGGATTTATAGGCAAACTGTACTGCTCAACGGGCTGTGCCTGCAAAAGGCGAAGCATACCGGAATTAAGCATCGAGAACGCTTTGTAGGTGGCCCTGTCAGAATCGGCATGCACCCAGGAGCATTGTTCCCTTAAGTTGACAACTTTGAGAAATTCCTGATTTATTCCGCATTTGGAAGCACAGTTTTTGAAAAGGTTTTCATGTTTGGCAGGTGTACAGGCTCCCACTATTACCCTTTCAAGACCGCTGTGCTCAATCTCGTCCTTAAGGTACTGTTGACCCCGATTGGAGCACAGGTACTCATAATCGAATACTTTACAATCCGGAAAGGAATCCTTGAGCTGCTTAATATCAATAGTATCTGAGATATTGCCCCCGCAATGGCAAATAAAAATACCCGAGGGTTTTTTCGTATCATTCATTAAAAGGAGTCTCAATAAAGCAATATATAAGATTAGCCCGAAAGGGTACATTTGTTGCCTGAAACAGACAATAACAACGTACAAATTCCCAATAGGGCAATAGTAGAGATGAATACCTGATATGTATTTCAAAAAGGGAAACTCATAAAGAACCGGAGGAAAAAGAAATGCCAATCAGGAGAATTCTTTGAGGCGATTAATGTTTTCCAGCAGAATCTGGTTCTCTGAAAGAATTTCATGTTCTATACTTTCAATAATGGATTCCATGGGTACTGCAAGTTTATAGACTTTGATAGGCCTTCCCTTTCCTTCATTGCGTTTTATTTCCTCATATTCAACCCACCCCTTTTTCTTCAGGAGGAAATTCATAGCAATACTCACTTCCGGTTGCCTTAACTGTGACATTGATTCTATTTTCCGGGAGGAAACTTCTTCACCACATGAAAGACAGGCAAGTGTCCTTGCAATCGGTTTTGAAAGGTGTAGCCTTCTTAGCAGCTTTGCAATTTCTCTTTGATTTTCAGTCATTGAAAATAGTTCATCTTCTTCCATGGAAACACCGACAAATAATTTGAATGGAACGTTCATCAGAGTATATAATCTTCATATATGTACTTAAGATTTATATTATCCATTCAATATATAAAGTTATGGAAGTACAGACACTAAAAGATACTCAATCGAAGAAAACTTTTACAAAAACAGATATGATGGTGGGCCCGCTGCGATTCGAACGCAGGACCTCACGGTTATCAGCCGTGCGCTCCACCAAGCTAAGCTACGGGCCCATTGGAACACGATTTGTCATCGCGCAACCATTCAAATACACACCCTCATACTTTAAGGTTTCGGCTATGTGGCTCCCTTTTAGCAGATTCTGGCAAAAATAATAAGATCGATACTAAAGGGTGATTGGATATAAAAAAAGGGGAAAACATAACTTGTCTTACCCGGATTAAAATTTATTCCCAATTATTTCTGCTTCATTTTTCCCGCCAGGTCCTTGCCAAGCCTGTTGCACTCCAGAAGGTCCTTTTCATTTGGAGCATACTGGATTCTCAATACAGGGTCTATAATTTCCATACCTGCTTTACGTAGTTTATTTGCTATCTGGACAGGTGCCTCCCCACTCCAGCCATAAGAACCAAAAGCAGCACCGATTTTGCCTTCCACACCAGCTTGCACCATTTTATCAATGAATCTTGAAATTGGTGGATGCATGGCATAATCAAATGTGGACGAACCCACAGCAATCGCATCGGCAGAAGCTGCTTCTGCAGGGTCCCATTCGAAGAAACTGTCCACCTTTACTTCAACGTGTCTTGTCCTGGCACCTTCAGCGATGGCCTCAGCCATCTTTTTGGTGTTTCCCTGAGTACTCAGGTATACTACTGCTAATTCTGACATCGTTTCCACTCCTCCATCTTAATTATAAAAAGATGTGATGTTTGCTGCTTTAAGTGTTTCCCATAAAAATCCAAAACCGGTATTAAAGGTAAGAAAATAATAGAGATGGAAAACAAAATTGGCGATAGGTTTATTAGTAATGATTGCCACTGTGAATTGCAAATGTGGGCCGGTAGATCAGCTCGGAAGATCGCTACCTTGGCATGGTAGAGGCCTCGGGTTCGAATCCCGACCGGTCCACCATAATTTTGATATCTTTTCTGGCTTAATGCTACAGACTGAAACCATATAACAAACTTATGTTTGCAATGTATAATCGGTTTCATTGATACTGCTATTGTATTGCAGATTCCATATAAGCATCCAGTATTCATAAATATCAGAAAAGCAGACTGAATATGGGTACATTACCAATTTCTAAGTGGGGGTAATATCATGGCAGACAGAACAAATAAAATTTCGCAAAACGTTGAAGGTCCATACTATGTAGATAAACAGTGCATAGCATGTCGTCTTTGTACATCCGATGCACCGGACAATTTCATAATGACCGATGATGAATCAACTGCATATGTATATAAGCAACCTGAAAATGACAGCGAAAGGGAAGCCTGTGAAGAGGCAATAGATACATGCCCGGTGATGCTATCGGTAATGATGGATGAAATGTGGCATTTGCATAAATATAAATTATTTTTTATTTTTAAATCCTGTACAAATTTAAAACGGAGTTGTATATAATGAATACATATTTTGTGCCCGAGATCTCTGATAATGTGTACTGGGTGGGAGCAAAGGATTGGGATAGGCGTATGTTCGATGCACTGATACCCCTGCCACAGGGAACTTCCTACAACGCCTATCTTGTAAAAGGTGATGCAAAAACAGCCCTTATCGATTCCGTCAATCCGGGATTTGAAAAAGAATTAGAGGAGAAGATCAACCAGGTCCATGATATAGAGGCCATAAATTATGTTATCATGAACCATGCCGAACCGGACCACTCCCATTCCATACCCCGCATAATGGAAAAGGCACCTGAAGCCATGCTGGTAACAACAGAAAAAGGGGCAAAAATGGCAGAGACTTACTACGGTGTTTTCCAGGAACGAATAATGGTGGTAAAGGAAGGGGACACTTTAGATCTTGGCAACCGGACGCTGCGTTTCATAAGTGCACCATGGCTCCACTGGCCCGAGACCATGTTCACATTTCTGGAAGAGAACAGAATCCTGTTCCCCTGTGATTTCTTTGGGGCACATACAGCTTTTGGAATATATGATGAGGATGTAGAGGACCTGATGAGCCTGGCGAAGAGATATTTCGGCGAAATCATGATGCCTTTCAGGAAAATGGGAAAGAAGGGGCTGGAAAAAGCACAGGGGTTATCCCCTTCAATCATCGCGCCCAGCCACGGGCCTATATACAAAAACCCTGTAAAAATATTTGATGCATACGCTGACTGGACTTCAGGCGAGACAAAGGAGAAGGTCATAGTTGTCTATGTAAGCATGTGGCAGTCCACACAGGACATGGTAATGCAGATGGTAGAGACACTCCAATCGGAAGGTATTGAGGTATGCCTGTACAATCTGGAAAATGCGGATATCGGTGATATCGCCAAAGACCTCGTGGATTCCAGGGCGATTGTCCTTGGGACGCCCACGGTGCTGGGAGGGATGCATCCACTTGCCCTGCATGCAGCAAATCTTGTCAAAATCCTCCGTCCACCTCTCAAATATGGAGCTGCCCTGAGCTCCTACGGCTGGGGAGGAGGCGCCCTGTCACAGGTACAGGACGTACTGGGACCAACAAAGATAGAACTTGTGGGAGCATTGGGTGTGAAAGGACCCTCTACTGAAGAAGACACAAACAAGATAATCTACCTTGGCAGGGAACTTGCAGAAAAAATAAAGAATAATAAATAAGAATTCATTATACATTCTTGATGCAGGCATTTACATGGAAACTCAACCTATGGTTCCACCCATCACAATGCAAAAATAAATATCCAACCGCCAATCCAATACTTATGGTCGGGATTCTGGGACTTACCACAGCATTGTTTATGAGGAGAAGGGAAAAGCCATGAAACGTTTTTCATCCATCTCAATTTTTTATTACAAACCCGACATCAATTGCCCGTAAGATAACCCAGCTTTTCTTCCAGACGGGCAATCTTTTCCACGTAACCATCAGCATCAAATTTCCGTTTTAGCCCGTTGGCATTCATATACCGCACCTTCCCTAAAATCTCACGTTCCTTCCAGGCCCGGTCATGTTTGCCAAAACACCAGGCAATACCGGCATAACCGTTAGGATCCCTCCCATCCAGCTCGTATTTATTGTTAAGGTATAGGGCGATCTGATATGCTTGCTCGGGGCTATCTGTCCATTCCAGTATCTTCTTGCCCCAGTACATGCGCATGTAACCGTGCATTTTACCTGTCAGGACCATTTCCTTCTGGGCTGCGTTCCAGTATGAGTCATTAGTTCGGGCCTGCTCAAACTCTTCCTGAGTATATATGTACTGCCTGAAATCATCCCTGTGATCTGCAAGAGTCTTTTTTGCCCAATTGGGAAGGCAGCGAAGGGAGTCGTAATCTTTATCATAATACACAAAGTTCATTGCCAGTTCCCTGCGAACAACAAGTTCTTCCATATATGCGGTCGATCCGCCTTTTTTAGCATCCTGGACCTTTAGTGCAATCTCAAGCGGTGAAATTTGACCGAAATGCAGATAGGGACTCATTCCCGAAAGGAAATCAAGGTTTGGGTCATTACGTTTTTCAGCATAATCTCCCAGTTTGTGTGCGATAAAATCTGACAGCTTTTCTCTGGCCTGATGGATACCACCTTTATATGTCGGAGAGGTTTTTACACTCCTGTCAATATCCAAACTCTTCAGAATTTGTTCAAAATCATTCAGATCCAGAGAATCCAGCTCAATTTTCAGGGAAGAATTGGCCAAAGCAGATAATTCAAAGGGATGCATGAATTCATCAAGATGTTTATGGATTTTCCTGCGCAGGGTGGCTGCTGACCATTCCTCCTTATTGGAAACAATTTCCACAGGCACTATAACATTGCTTTCCACCTGCACAAAAGGACAGGAGAGGGATGCAGCAAGATTTTCACGCCAGCTGCGCTGTAATTTTTGGTAATCCTGATCGGTAACCAACAGGCCTGCATCCCGGGCAAACTCATGGACAACATCAACAAGGTTTCCCTTTAACATTACAAATTGTATACCCAGTGTTTCCAGGGATTTTTTTGTTTGGGCAAGCCCTTCAAACATGAATGTATAATGCCGCAGGTTGGCTTCGGGATATTCTGTCAGGCAGAATAGGACCAACAAAGGCAAATCCATTTCATTTGCCTGTTGTATAGCGAATTCCAGTGCATGATTGTAATCCACACGCTGGGAAGATTGCATCCAGTAGAGTACGTATGTTCCCTTTCCAATCTGTTTCTCATTGAGCCAGTGGATCCTTCCAGTATTTGCCATTCAAAGGAATTCTATCTCCTATCCCATAAAAGACTAGTTATCGATACAAAAATATTTTAATACCACACACATTGATCGAGCATAATAATATTAACGGGAAATCAAGCATGGAAAAGGAAGAAAAGGTAATTGCGATTTTGCTGACAATGGCGATACTATCCCTGGCTGTAGCATATGTCACCTATTTTCCCAATTCTTTTAACAAAAGAGGTGAACAACCCCTTACAGATTCTACAGAAGTAGGGGAAACTGTGACAATCGAAGGAACCCTCTACAGTAAAGAAAACACATTCAACGGAAATCACCTGATTCTTCAGATAGATTACAATTCCGATTTGCTGACTGTATTTATACCGGAAAATAACGGTGCAATGAACATCGATTCACGGATAGCTGTCGGTGATAGATTAAGGATAAAAGGAAAAGTGGATGAATATAAGGGCGAGCCAGAGATAATAATTGAAAATGAAAACGATATCAAGAAATTGTAAATCGGTACAATTTTAAGTCATAAAAAATATCATTCCTATACATGAAAGCCTGTATTATGTGTGGAGGAAAGGGGACCCGACTTAGGCCTTTGACTTTTGACAGACCAAAACCAAACATTCCAATCATCAACAAGGCATCGGTGGTACACCTTGTGGAGCATCTTGCAAAAGAGGGTTTTACCGAGATTATAATCACCCTGGGCTACATGGGCGATAAGATCCGGGAGGAACTGGGTGACGGCAGCATGTTCGGTGTCCATGTGGAATATGTGTACGAGGAGAAAAAACTGGGTACTGCAGGAGGTGTAAAGAACGCCGAAAAGTACCTCTGTGATGAACCGTTCCTGGTAGTTGGGGGGGATCATGTCATGGATCTTGAACTCCGTACAATGTACAGGTTCCATGAAAGTAATGATGCAATAATTACAATCGGTCTGCTCTCCATAGATGATCCCAGAGAATTCGGTATCGCGGATATGAACGTGAACAACCGTATAAATCGATTCCTTGAAAAACCAGGACCTGGTGAAATATTCAGTAATCTTGCAAGCACAGGTATATACATGTGTGACCCGGAGGTCTTCAAATGGATTCCGAAAAACCAGCCCTACGATTTTGCAAAAGACCTATTCCCGTCACTGATGGCAGAAGACAGAAGAATCAATGGTTTGCTTGTGCGAGGACACTGGACCGATGTGGGCAATCCGGCAGCCTATCGCCAGGCACAGCGCTGGATGCTTGAATCGATGCCCGGAACGACTATCGAAGGTCACTTCAACACCAAGGATTCCCGTATAAACGGCCCCCTCAAAATCGGTAACAATGTGGTGATCGGTTCCAACACCGCAGTTGTGGGGCCAGTTGTGCTCGGTGAGAACACAACAATAGGTGACAATGTCCTGATCGGCCCATATACAACTATTGGTTCAAACTGTGTCATCAAGGACGGTTGCAGGATCCTTTCATCCTATATATTCAATGACGTGACCATAGGAAGTAACTGTAACACTTCGGGTACTGTGATTGATAACAATACTGTGGTTGGGCAAAACTGCAGCCTGGAAAACGGAACCGTGATAGGCCCCAGAGTACATATCGGGAACAATTCAACTATTCATTCCAATGTAAAGATCTGGCCGGACCTGACAATCAAAAGTGCATCCATAATACAGGAAAATATATTAAATCCTGATTATGGTTGATTTGAAAAAAAGATTGAGTATCCTGAGTGGATATTCAATCATTTAATGTTTTTTATTCTTCTATGGACACCAGCGTAATATTGAACTTCAGTGTTTCACCGGCCAGAGGATGATTGAAATCAATCATTGCAGCGGTATCATTAACATCGACAATGGTTACCTGCTGGCCATAAGCGGTTGAAAGCCGGTCTCCTATCTGGTATGGTGTAGATTTATTGGGTAAATCATCCAGGGGTATTGCCCTGACAAGTTCTTCTTTGTAGGGACCATAGGCTTGTTCAGGTGCAAGCTCCACTGTCTTTTGTTCCCCGACAATCATTCCCTGCACTGCACTGTCAAACCCTTTGATCATACCTTCGCCTCCCAGGGTGAAACCCAGGGGCTCATATGTTCTGTCAGGGTTGTGTATACCCGCCTCCAGGGCAACTTCTTCCACGGAAGTATCGAATATCGTACCGTTTTCAAGCTCACCAACATAATCCACCGTGACATTGTCCCCTTCCTCTGCAACTTCAGCAGGGGTCGAGCAGCCACTTATGAGAAGAATTGCGGCAATGGCTGAAATAAATAGTAGTTCCCTCATGCTCTGACTAATTTACTATTCATGATAAAACTTGTCATTCACGGATCACTGTTGCTGAAATGGACCTGAAACCGTGACCTGTTACCCTCACATCAACAAATTCACCCAGGGGAAGTTTTTCTGAGATACCTACAAGTATCGGATAGGAGCCCATCTGCCTGCCAAAGGTGCCCACCGAGCCCTCACCCCATACCTCACAAAGCACGTCCCTGAGTATAGTATCCCGGGGCACTACCTTCCTCAACATGGGCAAGTCAATATCCTTGCGGACCTTTTCCTTGTATTTCAAAAAATTTTTCCGGTTTTTGGCCAAAGGCAACTGCTGTTCTGCTGCAGGAGTACCGCTAAAGGGCATAACCTGGCGAATGTTTATCCTGCGCAACAAAAGATCATTATCCAGAATATTTTTCAAAAAATCATAATTCAATCCGAAGGTTTTCTTTGTTTCTCCTGCAAGACCGTGTACAAAATTAAGCCCGGGAAGCAGATGGGAAAGACCATTGCCACCCCTTATGCTCCCAATCTCATTCATCAGTTTTACAGCTTCAAATACATCATCTGGCATTGCTTTGAGATTGTTGGCGCTGATTACAGCGGGGTCAGCACTTTCCATACCCATGGCTGCTACATCCCCGGGTGTGTGATATTTCAAAATGGTCCTCATTATTTTACTACATTCATCCGGATAGGTGGCTATAGTGGCCGGGTTGGCATTATCCATATGCAGTACCTCCAGCCCCGGAGCCACTTTCCTAAGACCAGAGTACAGGGATTCGAGAGCCTGCGGATTCGGCCTTGGGAGAGAATCCCCTAAATCCACTGCATGATAGGTGAAAAGATCAGGTTGACGACCCAGGCGGAAATACAGGGCACCTTCCTTATAAAGACTGGCGGCTTCGGCAACGACATCCTCCACGGAACGGTAGGTTGACGGACCATAAAAAAATTCAGTACAGAAAGAGCAGTGAGTATCCCTGCCACATCCGCGATAGGTTTCCATCTCACACATTATATTCGGAAAATCCGGATGCTGCCTGATTATAAAGGCACCCTTGTCGGCCCATCTGCCAATCTCCCCAACCGTACGCATCCGGTGTTCAACATTATCAGGGTCCCCGATGCAAGGGCCGGGGGCAATTATATCATGCACAAATGCCTCGATGTCCTGCCGTGCAACAAATACATCTTCATCAGTCATCTTAAGGGTTGACGCTGCCATGCCAC
This sequence comes from Methanosarcinaceae archaeon, assembly GCA_041694315.1. Lineage (GTDB taxonomy): Archaea > Halobacteriota > Methanosarcinia > Methanosarcinales > Methanosarcinaceae > Methanohalophilus. The sequence goes on from JASMTL010000079.1 coordinate 11,424, forward strand.
CTTCACTGCTATAACCCAGGCGTATAGGGCCACCAATCAACTTCACACCTGAACAAGCCCTGCACAGGTATTCAATTTCCTTCAGGGTGATGGGTGAGGAGCGCAGGTATTTGCCGGGAACGGTCATACCTGACAGGATTACCACAAGATCAGCCCGACCAAGCAGGGTAAGGTCTTCCCGTTTACTGTTCCTGA
>JASMTL010000080.1:0-4163 GCA_041694315.1 Methanosarcinaceae archaeon
ATATCTGCTGGTTGAGAGGTATGAGTTTCTGCTTTGTTGCAAAAGTCTCCTCAATGGCCTCCATATAGTCCTCAACATCAAGACCTGTTACCCCAAGATGCATCAACACACCTATTATTGCAGTATTGGCAGCCCTTTCAGAGCCTCCCTCCTTTGCAATCTGGGTGGCAGGCACCTTAATTGCCCTTACACCTTCAGGTGCCTTGAAGTCACCTATCGTGGTATCATAAAGGATAATTCCACCCTGTTTGACATCAGAGGCAAATTTTTCCAGTGACGGCAGGTTCATGGCCACCAGGATATCCGATTCATACACTACAGGGGAGCCGATTTCCTCTCCTGAAATGACTACAGAACAATTTGAGGTACCTCCCCTCTGTTCAGGACCATAGGATGGATACCAGGAAGTGAATCGTTTGGCACTACATCCTGCACGGGCCAGGATCAGGCCCATACTGAGTACTCCCTGGCCTCCAAAACCTGCAATCTTGGCAAGTACACGTGTAAATTCAGGATCTTCCACAGCGTCAGGGGATGCGGAATCACCAATATTGTAAATATGATCGATACTTTCCTTTGAAAAGTCACTTACAGGGCAGGGAAGTGGTTCCCTTTCTTCAGCCAGGTCCCTGAGGTTACCCAGCGGGAATTCCTTTTCCATCTCCTCGTTGATGAATTTGGTACTCTGCTCGGCATTTTGTTTCAGGTTTGTCGGGCAGGCCGCAAGTACTTCCACGAAGGCGTAACCTTTACCCTCTTTCTGGATCTCAAGAGCCCTGTTGACTGCTTTTTTTGCCTTGCGGATGTGGGAGATGTCTGATACCGATACCCTTTCAATGAAGACAGGCCCGTCCAGGTTATTGAGCAGTTCACACATATGCAGGGGGTATCCTGCAAACCTGGGGTCCCTGCCTGTGGGACAGGTCACAGTTTTCTCGCCAATAAGAGTCGTGGGGGCCATCTGTCCACCGGTCATTCCGTACACGGTATTGTTGACGAAGAAGACTGCCATCTTTTCCCCGCGGTTGGCAGCCTGGATTGTTTCATTCATGCCGATGGATGCCAGGTCACCGTCACCCTGGTATGAAATGACAACTGCATCCCCTTCTGATCTGGATAGGCCTGTTCCCACAGCAGGCGCCCTTCCGTGGGCTACCTGGAGATTGCCACAATTGAAATAGTAATAGGCAAAAACAGCACATCCCACGGGACTTATCATAACTGTACGGTCCTGAATCTCAAGATCGTCCATGGCTTCTGCAATAAGTTTGTGCAGGATGCCATGTCCACAACCCGGGCAATAGTGGGTAGCAGTCGGGGCAGCACCACCCTTACGTGTGAATTCATCGTAGAGGGAATCCGGTTTCTTTATAACTTTTTCTTCCATTTTTATTCCTCCTTGCCTGCGACTTCCCTTATTTTACCCAGTACCTGGTCCATTGTAATAAGATTGCCACCCATGCGGTTAACTAATTCCACAGGTTTTTTGCAACATGTTGCCAGTTTTATATCATCCATCAATTGCCCGTTGCTCATTTCCACTGAAATGAAACTTACATCCTTCCCGGCCAGCTCAGCCAGCTCTTTTTCCGGGAACGGGAAAAGGGTTACTGGCCTGAATAAACCTGCTTTGATGCCTTCCTTGCGGGCAAGTTCAACCGCAGAGCGACATATCCGGCTGCTGATGCCATAGGATACAAGGATAATTTCGGCATCGTCCATCATGTATTCATCGACATCGACTTCCTTTTCCTTTATCGTCTCGTACTTTTCCTGCAGTTCATAATTGAATTCTTCCAGCTCGCCAAAGTCAAGGAAAATGGAAGTCACCAGGTTCTGGCAGGTATCCTTGTTTCCTCGTACGGCCCATGAATTATCGATTTCCGGTTTGACTGCCTTTTCAGGGAATTTCAGTGGCTCGACCATCTGCCCGAGTACACCGTCAGCCAATACAACCACAGGATTGCGGTATTTTGTAGCAAGTTCAAAGGCCTTGATGGTAAAATCGCACATTTCCTGGACAGAGTTGGGTGCAAGCACTATGTTTCGATAATTGCCGTGTCCTCCGCCTTTTACTACCTGGTTGTAATCGCCCTGTTCGGGGCCGATGTTTCCCAGACCGGGTCCGGCTCTCATAATATCAACGATTACACAGGGAAGCTGTGCACCAGCAAGATAGGATACACCTTCCTGTTTCAGGCTGATTCCCGGTCCTGAGGAGGCGGTCATAACCCTGTGTCCGGCAGAAGCTGCTCCGAATACCATGTTTATTGCGGCTTCTTCGGATTCTGCCTGTACGAATTTGCGGCCAACCTGGGGGAATGTCTGGGATGCTTCGTGGAGGATCTCACTTGCGGGGGTTATGGGGTAACCAAAATAGCAGTCACATCCCCCATACAATGCACCTATAATCACTGCAGCGTTGCCTTTTGTCAGTTGTGTAGCCATTATTAGCACCTCTTTTTAATTGGGATGTGTATTTCTATTGCAAGAGGCTCCGGACATGTGTAATAACAATTGGCACAGCCAGTACACCCGTGACCTTTATACCGGGCATAATGGTAACCTCTTCTGTTGAGTTCATCACTCATTTCCAGCACGTTTTTTGGACAGGCAGTAATGCATCTGGCACAGCCTTTGCATTCAATAATATTGATCAGAGGATATGGTTGTGCTTTTTCTTCCTTCATAAAATCAACTCTTGATGCCTTTTAATGATCTGAAAAGTAGAAAAGGAAAAAGAAATATAAATCAATTGTCTCCCTTTTCGTCGTCGTGTTGTCTGATTTCTACCCTGCGGATCTTGCCACTTATGGTCTTGGGAAGTTCGGGTACAAATTCCACTATTCTCGGATACTTGTAGGGTGCTGTAACCTTCTTTACATGATCCTGCAACTCTTTCTTGAGCTTCTCACTTGCTTCATAGTCTTTAGTAAGTACAATGGTGGCTTTTACAACCTGTCCACGTACAGGATGTGGGGATGCAGTGATTGCACATTCCAGGACTGCCGGGTGCTGCATAAGTGCGCTTTCAACTTCAAACGGTCCTATCTTGTAACCGGAACTCTTGATGATATCGTCTGCTCGTCCTACAAACCACATATATCCGTCTTCATCTTTCCATGCCATGTCACCGGTGTGGTAATAACCGTCATGCCATGCAGCCTCTGTCTTTTCAGGATCTGCACGATAACCTGCAAACAACCCTGCAGGCCTGCCCTTTGAGGTATCTATTACAATTTCTCCCTCTTCTCCGACATCTGCAAGTTTTCCGTCAGGACGCATCAACTGGATATTATAGATAGGTGAGGGCTTTCCCATAGAACCGGGTTTTGGCTCCATCCACGGATAGGTTGCAATGGCCACTACGGTTTCAGTCTGGCCGAATCCTTCCATCAGTTTAAGGCCGGTATATTCCAGGAATTTCTCGTATACTTCAGGATTCAAAGGCTCTCCTGCAACCACACAGTAATTGAGACTGCTGAAATCATACTGGTTCATGTCTTCCTTGATCAAAAAACGATATACTGTAGGTGGTGCACAGAATGTGGTAACACCATAATGGCTGGCTTTTTCCAGCATATTCCTGGCATCAAATCGTTCATAATCATAAGCAAAGACAGCTGAGCCACAAATCCACTGGCCATAGAGTTTGCCCCATGCACATTTTGCCCAGCCCGAATCTGCTACTGTAAGGTGCAGGCCGTTGTCCATTACATTCTGCCAGTAACCGGCTGTGAGTATATGGGCCAGCGGATATGTAAAATCATGTTGTACCATTTTTGGGAATCCGGTTGTTCCGGATGAGAAATACATCAGGGATATGTCATTGTTCTGTGTGGTTTCTTCCCCTTTTGGACGTACAAATTCAGCGGATGATTTTTCCAGTTCCTCTGTAAAATTTATCCAGCCGGGACGATTGTGGTTAATTACAAATTTGTGTTTGAGCACATCTTTGAAATCCTTGTGTGCCTCATCTATGTAATCCAAAAGCCCCTCATCGGCATCACTGACAACCATTTGTATGCCTGCTCTTTCAATACGGTACTTAAGGTCTCTGGTTGTTAACATATGGGTGCCGGGAAGAGCGATGGCACCAATTCTGTGCAATCCCAGTATACATATCCAGAATTCATATCTTCCCTTTAAGGTGAGTTTTACCA
>JASMTL010000081.1:0-7702 GCA_041694315.1 Methanosarcinaceae archaeon
GATGACGGATTGTCTTTTTAGCGTCCATATGGAAAACGAGCTGAAACACATAAGTGATCTATCCCGGACGGTCTTTCTGGCACAGGGTTGGAGCAGTGCCCAGGCAAAAGATCTCTACGACAGGGGCATTCGGAATTTCATTCTGGACAACGAGCACGATCTTGATGTCCTGCTTGCAACCCTTAAGGACACCAACCATAAGGTCAACCTTATGCTCAGGCTCAAACTGCGGGAAAATTCCATCCGTACAGAACGTTATTTTGTTTTTGGTATGCCTTCTGCGACCATCAACCGGCGCATTGCCGAACTTGTTGACAGTCCTAATGTCGGTAAACTCGGCATACATTTCCACAGGAAGACCCAGAACGTGAGCGAGTGGAAACTGCAGCGGGATATTGAGGATGTTATCAGTCCTGAAACACTGGAAGCCATAGATATCCTCAATATCGGGGGAGGTTTGCCTTCGGTCTATGCCAACAGTAATGCCGATGTCATCGGAGGTATTTTCAAAAGAATTACAGATTTCAGGAAATGGTTGCATGACAGGGACATATCCCTCATGATTGAGCCGGGGAGGTTTATCGCCGCACCTGCCGGCAAACTGGTAACCTATGTGATGGCGGTGTATGAGGATAATGTTATCGTGAATGCTTCCGTTTACAACAGTGATATGGATGCGATCCTGGTACCTGAAAAACTGCGTGTGGAGAATGAGGTCAGCAGCCGGGAAGGGGAAGCCTATGTGATCAAGGGTTGTACACCCTGTTCAATGGACCTGTTCAGGTATCGTGTCTATCTCGGAAAGAGGCCGCAAATTGGCGATCCTATTACATTCATAAATGCCGGGGCCTATAATTTCAGGTCTGACTTCTGCGATCTGGAAGAAATTACCACAGAAATAACTGATTGACTCACTCCACAAATACCATAGCAGCCACAACGGTTGTCCAGAGGCCGCTCTTGTCGCCTTTGGCGGTCTGGCAGAAATGAGAAGTATTGATAATATGACCGCTGGCCCGGTAGAGCTGTTCCCTTTCCTGCCAGGCGGAATCTGCATCAAACTCAATACCCAGGGTGGTTGCTAGCATTGTAGCAGCGATATCCTCTGCATACATCCCTGCGGTATCCTCATCTTCCCCGAAGGAATGATGTTCTGAAATGTATCCGTAATTATCCTCATTCACGGGTACCGCCATACCTACTGCCGAAGCTACCAGACGATGAGCTTCATTGGTCTGGTTGCGGGCAAGTACGGAATAGACGATCTCTCCAGGACGGAGAGATTCAAGACCCTCCTCCTTTGGAATTATCCTGCAACCCGGTGGAAGAATACTGGAAACACTCACAAGATTATATTTTTCAATGCCCGCATCCCTTAACGCAAGTTCAAAGGAAGCCAGTTTATCCCGATGGATACCTGTTCCCTTTGTGAGGAACGCCCTGGAAGGAATCATGGCTATCCGATAGGGTCTTATTGATAAATAAATTTCGATGCCTACAGATATCCATTTAAAACATGACGCCTTTAGAAGGGCACATAATCATAGAAAATTTGGACAAAATCATTATCGGTGAACATAATGACAGAAATTACACACTGGGCAGATGTTGTTGCTGAAGAAGCCCTTGAAAGGGGAAACACACACCTCGTTGCCACCGGTATCACCCCCTCCGGCCATATCCATGTCGGGAACATGCGAGAGGTTGTGACAGCCGATGCCGCATATCGTGCATTACTTGACAGGGATGCAGACGCAGAACTGATCTACATTGCAGACACCTACGACCCATTGAGAAAGGTCTATCCGTTTCTGGATGAAAGTTATGAGGAACATGTGGGTAAGCCTCTCTCCGAGACCCCCTGTCCCTGTGGGGAATGCAAGAATTATGCAGACCATTTCCTGCAACCTTTCCTGAAATCCCTGCACCGGCTGGGAATCAAGCCTGAAGTATACCTGGCAGATGAACTGTACAAATCCGGCAGGTATAACGAGGCCATAAAAACTGCCCTGAAAAAGAAAGATGATATTGCAGCCATCCTCAAAGAGGTTTCCGGAAGGCAACCTGCTGATGACTGGAGTCCTTTCAATCCGATCTGCATGCAGTGCGGAAAGATCAATACCACAAAGGTTACGGGTTTTGATGAAAGGGAAGAAACAGTGGACTATACATGCTCCTGCGGCCACAGTGGTACTGTACCCATGCAGGGTGGCGGAAAACTTACCTGGCGTGTGGACTGGCCTGCCCGCTGGCAGATTCTCGGTGTGACTGTGGAACCTTTCGGCAAGGACCATGCCTCACGAGGGGGTTCCTATGATACTGGCAAGCGTATCGCCCGGGAAATCTTTGGTTACGAACCCCCACATCCCATCGTCTACGAATGGATAATGCTGGGAAAAGAAGGAGCAATGTCCTCATCCACCGGCGTGGTTGTATCCATTGCGGACATGCTCAAGATCGTACCTCCTGAGGTCCTGAGATACCTGATCATCCGAACAAAACCAGAAAAACACATTCGGTTCGATCCTGCACAGCCGCTGCTCACCCTTGTGGACCAGTATGAGAAACTCCATCATACAGGCGGGAACTCTGAATACGATAAACGTGTAAAGGAACTTTCTCATGCAAGTGGCCTGTGTCATACGGACATCCCGTTCAAGCACATGGCAACCATCCACCAGGTAGCGCACGGCAATTTTGACAGGATTTTGAAAATTGTAGAGCGGGCAGGTTATGATACAAAAAATACAGAATGCATAAAGCAGCTCGCCGATAATGTGGGCAACTGGCTTGATATGTATGCTCCTCCTTTCGCAAAATTCAGTGTGCAGGAGAAACTGCCCGAACTTGCAGCTACCCTTTCCGACAAACAACGAGCATTCCTGACCACACTTGCCGATGCCCTGGAAGAAAGCGCAGAACTTGACGGTTCAGATTATCACAACCTTGTCTATTCCGCAAAGGAAAAAGAAGGGAAGCTGCACAAGGAAATGGAAAAGATACTGGGAGAAGAATTCACAATTGGTCCAAAGGACCTGTTCAAAGCGCTCTATATCTCCCTGCTGGGCCAAGCTTCCGGGCCGAAAGCCGGATGGTTCCTTTCCTCCCTGGAGAAAGATTTCCTGATCAACCGCTTCAGGGAAGCAGCAGCGTACAGGCCCTGACATGGCCTTTGAACATTTCAATGCCTGGGAAGAGGAATACCGTCATGTCCGGTGGGCGGGACCTCTGGATATATCCTCCCTGGAGAAGGAACTTGAGGGAGGCGAACTTATACTTGATGCAGGTTGTGGTCACGGGAGATACTCCCATTCTCTTTCAAGAGAATATATGACAGTGGGATGTGACATCTCACAGAATGCTCTTTTGAGATTAAGGGATAAAACAGAATTACCGGTATGCAGAGCAAGTATTACCGATCTGCCTTTTCCACATGCGTTTTTTGATCTGGTCCTGTGCCAGGGAGTGCTCCAGCACCTGTTTGAGGCGGAAAGAAAGCAGGCCGCAGACCAGATCATGGATGTGCTGAAACCGGGAGGAAAACTTATCTTCGAGGCCTTTGGCAGGGAAGATATGCGTTATGGAGGGAATGCGGTGGAGCAGCATACATTCCGGCGCAAAAACGGAATTATCTATCATTATTTTACCATGGAAGAAGTAGAGATGCTTTTTGGCAAATTGAATATCACTAAAAAAGAAAACAGACTGAAAAAAAAGATATTCAGAGGCAGGGAATATACCCGCCATTCTATTTTTCTGGTAGCCCGCAAACCTTCAGAAGAATATCCCGAGCTGGTTGAGCAGGATAACCAGTAAGGCTCCAATGGGGCCTCCAATCGCACATGTCAGGATTACTACAGCCGAGTAAGCTATACCCAGTCCAAAAATGACATTTGCTCCCACGATTATGGCAAGGCCTAGAATGGTGTTTACTAGGAGCCCTTTTACGGTCTTGAGAACCTTATAGATCATAAGGGCTACAATAATAGCAACAAGAACGAGAATTATCTCTGAACCTATCATGTACCAAAATATGCAGCATAATTATATATTTCTTTCCGATGCAGAGAGTAGCTGCCTTAAAAATTCATGGCTGCAAATCTTCACCGCTCACAAAGTCCAAAAACGACCGGATGAGGGCTTCGAGATCTTTTTCTTCACGGTAGGCATCCAGGAGGATCAGGTGGTTGGTGTTTCCCAGCAGCATTGCAGAAACTGTTGAACCCTCGCGGTAAACACATTGTACCGGAATACCGAGGTTCAGGGCAGAGCATACCTCATATCCAACACCTGTGGAGGCAAGAGAAACCTCCGCAACCATGCAGTCACAGCCATCAAGCAGATGCATATCCCTTTCAAAAATTTCGGATTCAGACATGCCTGCTTCGTTTTCTTCAACATGTGGATCAGCCACGTGCAGACTGGCCACATCGTGTCCTTCGTTTTCTATAATCTGTACCATTTGCTGATAAATCGGGAGGTTTTGCCTGCCTCCCCTGATAGAACCTGATAGGAATACTTTCATAGTACACCCCGATAGAAGTGACCAGTGGTATATTTTTTGCCTGCACGCATTTTCTTTGTAGTCGCCCTGCCATCCAGAACCTGCCTGTACAGGCCAACCAGACTGCCGATATCACCCGGTGATTCCCAGCGGGCTTCAATACGTATAGCAGAAACCCCTGTGGCAATCACGTCCTCCAGGTAATCAAGCATGCTCAATCCCCGGGAGTTAAGCAGGTGCATCCGGCAGTGTTCATCCGTTTTCAGGGGAAATGAATAGCCTTTCCTGTCGACCAGGACACTTTCCACCTTGTGACAGGAATCCGAACATCTAGAAGTGTGTGAAAGGGGGCAATATTCTGAGACCATTACCTCGAAGTTGCCTTCCGCGATGCATTCCAGACTGCTGCAACCGTCAGCTACCTGACCGAGTTCATCCAGAGTCAGTTCCACAGATGCAGTGACCCTTCGGGCCCCGAGGTTTTTCAGGAAACTACAGGAATGATGGTTGAAAACATTAAGCGGGGAGTCGATAACAAAAGGAATTTTCTTATCCGATGCCAGCCCGATCATCCCCATGTTGGCCACAAGCAGCCCACCGCATTCCCGTGCTTCTTCCAGCAGCCAGAAAAGATCTTTCATTTCCCCGTTTTTAATGATTCGCGGGGTGGAAAGATAAAGAGATGTTCCGTAACTCTGGCATTGTTCCTTAACTATAGCAATTTCATCAACCGAAGGCATGGGCAGTCCTGCGAAATATATCACATCTGCACCGGCAGCCACAGCAGCTTTTGCATCTTCAACCGAAGATACAGCCACACAGAGCAAGGGGGTTGTATTGGATGCAGCACTACTATCCACCGACTCAAGGGAAGGTTTGCTGCATTCCCGATGATATTGTTCAGTTCGTTTTTTTCGCAGAAGGTCCACAGCATCAGTGCGCAGCTCATTCAGTACACCGACAGGAACGAAAATCCCTTCATCCATTTCTATAGATATAGAGGAGGGAACAAAAGCCGTATTACCCAGTTTTGCCAGCTGTTTGCGCAACTGTTTTTCAGAGGCTGCTTTTCCTTTGGCCGCCTCGACCACATAGTCAGAATGCAGGGATATGGAATTGTAATCCCTATCCTTCACTGACAGACTTAGAGGATGACCAAAACGTGCTTCCAGATGCATAACGACCGGAATTTTACGTTGTGGTGCAGGAGAGGTATAGGTCTGTTGCAACTGTTTTATCTGGCGGCTGTCCAGAGTACGGTAAAGGATATCCCCTTCCTCCAGGCGTCCGGAGAAAGGGATCTCTATTGTATCCCCGGCCGAGGCACTTTTTTTCTGCCTGCCTGCCCGATAGATCACACCTATCTTTTCACCGTCACCTGCTTTTGAAACAATCCCGTCGCCTACAGCCAGGTCTTCCTCAAGGAAAACTACAGCACGATCCATGTACCTGCCCATTTCCACAATTGTCCCAATGGGAATGCCTCGATTACCTGGTGAAACGGCACCCATCATGTCCCGGCTACTTCCTTCAAGATAGGCTGAGGTGAACCCCCGATTGAAAAGTTGTTCAAGATAACGTATCTCTGATTCGGCCACATGGAACTTTGTGGGGTCTGCAAAATAACGGTCGATAAGCTTGCGATAGATGGAAACCACACCCCCTACATATTCGGGTCTTTTCATCCTGCCCTCTATTTTGAAAGAATCCACACCCGCTGCTACCAGCTCCGGAATCAGACGGGCTGCACACAGGTCTTTGGGACTTAGCAGGTAGCCTGCTGCAACAATTTCATTATCACAACTAAGCGAATACTGCCTGCGACAGGGCTGGGCGCAGTAGCCTCTATTGCCGCTCCTTCCCCCAATCATGCTACTCATAAGACACTGCCCGGAATACGAGATACAGAGAGCTCCGTGCACGAAAACCTCGAGTTCCATATCCGTGTTATCATTCAGGGCATCAATCTCTTCCAGACTCATCTCGCGGGAAAGGACCACACGTTTTATCCCGTATTGTTCCAGCAATTTCACTGACTCAGTGTTGTGTACTGTCATCTGGGTACTGGCATGAACGGGTAGTTGGGGGAGGTGGCTACGGCAGGCGGCAAGCAGGCCGACATCCTGTACGATGACAGCATCCACGCCCATATTGCATAATTCAGTCAAAAAATCAATTGCCTGCGAAAATTCACTGTCCTTTATCAGGGTATTTACGGTCACATAGACCCTGACCCCGTAAAGATGGGCATAATCAATCGCTTCTTCGAGATTGTTAGCCGGGAAATTATCTGCATAACCACGTGCACTGAAAGTCGAACCTCCGAAATAGATTGCATCAGCCCCGTTCTGAACCGCAGCCACCAGAGAATTGTAGTCGCCTGCAGGAGCAAGAAGTTCTGGTTTTTTATTCATTGTCTGATGTGCATATGAACGGGCGATATATAAAAGCTGCCGGGTAAAAAAGAAAAGAGGGAAAGCAGTTCAATCCTGCTTCCTGACAAAATAGTGTACTACAATGTACAGGGCTACTAAAAGAACAACCAGGTTATAAGCGGCCCTGAATATCGGCACATACTGGTATTCAAACCACGTACTGATAATATTTTCCAGGGCAAAATATAGCCTGAATACCGATATCAGAATCAAAAGCATCAATATTGCAAAACTCGCCTGCCTGAAATAGTACACCAGGTCTTTCCTGTTATCAGTAATTTCCTCACTCATCCTTATTCCTCCTTGCCACGAAATACACCATACAAAGCATCATCAAAGCACCAAATATTTCAAAACCAGGTGTACCTGGCTCCTCAGTCGGATATTCTGATGCTGATTCTTCTTCCACGGGAGCCTCACCGAATCCCTCCACAACGAAATCCCCGGAATCGATATTCTTTGTCTGCAACCGCTTGTCCTTATCGATTTCCTTCTCAGGATTCAGCTGGACATAATCCACTCCCTGCCTGACAATGGTGTCATCTTCCCAGAGAATTACCTCCACTGCGTAATTGTAATTGTCAGGGACACTAAGATTGACCGAGCGGATCACAGTTTCATCCGGTTCAAACGTACCAGTATCAGTCCACGCCTTATCAGCAATCAGGCTGGCATCCATTTCCCTGGCTTTGACCAGCATCCGGTAATTTTCATTTTCACCAACCCCCTCGTTTGTGAGATAGATGTCATTCTGGATTAGCAC
>JASMTL010000082.1:0-3110 GCA_041694315.1 Methanosarcinaceae archaeon
ATGGAGCTGTGATTATTGGATTCATTGCGCAATTGTTCATATCACTGATGCGATATGAGTACGATGAACTCAAATCTAAGTCTACAAAATTCATTAAAAATAGCTTATTGAATTTGACAGTTACCGTGGATTACATGAAAAATAAGGCAAAAAGATACATTTACGCTAATTTTGATGCCATAAATACACTGATTTTAAGGCAAAAAGGGATGAAATCGTAGAAATTGACTTGAATTATTTAATACTGTCAATTGGGTTTTCCTGACAAAAAGATGAAATTTTTAGGTTGGAAGAGGAGACGGTTTCTTCAGCAAGGAGTGAATACTGTCAAACTTGGGTTAATACTAGAAGGACAGAGATGACGTACAACACATTCTCCACAGGCGGGTTTGCGGGCAAAACATATGTTCCTGCCATGTAATATCAGGGTCAGGGAAAAATCATCCCACTCACTTTGATCGACAAGTTCTATCAGATCCTTTTCAATTTTGACAGGATCCTTATTTTCAGTAAAACCCAGTCTTGTAGCAAGACGTTTGACGTGGGTATCCACAGCAATACCCGCTTTTACACCAAAACCCCTGGCAAGCACTATATTGGCAGTTTTGTGAGCCACCCCGGGCAGTTTTAACAGGTCTTCCATCGTGGATGGAACTTCACCCCCAAAATCCTCGATGATAATTCTGGCACTCTGTTGCAGATGTTTGGCCTTGTTGCGGTAAAAACCCGTGGAATAAATATCCTTTTCCAGTTGTCGGATGTCCGCATCCGCATAATCAAAAACCGTGCGGTATTTCTTGAACAACTCACGTGTCACTTTATTGATCTGCACATCCGTACTCTGGGCTGAAAGAATAGTGGCTACCAGCAGTTCCAGAGGGTTTTTGAAATGCAGAGCAGGCTGCGGATCAGGATACTCCTTTTTAAGAAGTTCCCATATTTGAGGGAAATTAGAAAGATTACTTGCCGCCATAGAAAAAGAAAAGGAGATTTCAGACTTATTCAAGCCCGAAATCTTCAATGTTTTTATCTGCAAGTGCCTGGATCAGTTTGAGTTGTTCCTCTCCGCCTTCCATTTTGAAAAGATGTTTGAACCTTTTCTGCATCTTGAGATAATCCTCGACAGGCTTTTTCTGTTTGCCTATTTTGCGTACCTTTGTAACTTCACCATTCTCCATTTCATACAGCGGCCACAGACCGGTCTGTACTGCCAGTTTTGCAACTTCCACAGTCTTGGAAGTGTCAAAACCCCATCCTGTGGTACAGGGCGCATGGGCATGAATGTAGGTTGGGCCTTCAATCTCGGTTGCTTTCTTGATCTTCTTGATCATATCCCTGGGATAACCCAGGGAAGTTGTAGCAATGTATGGAGAACCATGAGCTGCCATAATTGCAGGCATGTTCTTCTTGGGCCTGGGGTTCCCATAGGAAACCTTTCCGGCAGGGCTTGTTGTGGTAGACGCATCAAAGGGTGTAGCACCACTTCTCTGCACACCGGTATTCATGTATGCCTCATTATCGATACATACATAGGTAATATCATGGCCTCTCTCAAAGGCACCGGAAATGGATCTCATCCCGATATCAAGGGTAGCACCATCTCCCGCCAGAGCAATTACCTTAGTGTCACCTTTCTTACCCATTGCCTTCAGGGCAGCCTCCACACCGGAAGCCACAGCCCCTGCATTCTCGAAAAGGGAATGTATCCAGGGAACCTCCCAGGAGGTTTCAGGGTAGGGTGTACTCATAACTTCCAGACAGCCGGTAGGGGATACAACGATACAGTCTTCCCCTGCGGCCATAAGGGTAAACTTGGCCACCATTGCATCACAGCAACCTGCGCAACCACGGTGTCCTGATGTAAACAATGATTTCACAACAATTCCTCCTTCAGATCAGCATATTTGCTCTCAGTATCGATACCTGAAGAGATTATGCCTTTAGCTTCCTCCACGATATCCTCAATGGTTTTTTCGGGGATGTCACGACCACCGTGGCCAAGCATCCGGCCCACTATCGGGACATCAACCTTAGTATTATACAGGCTCGCCTTGGTCTCGGTAAACAGGGCACCTTCATTGAGCCCCAAGGAGATGTTCTTGTCAAGTGCCACAACAACCTTGGCACCCTTGATTACATTCTTTATTGCTTCTGCCGGGAAAGGCCTGAAAGTCCTTACTTTCAGCAAACCTACCTTGACTCCCTTTGCACGGAGTTTGTCCACGACATCCCGGATGGTTCCCACAAGTGAACCCATGGCCATGAGTATTATGTCAGCATCCTCTGTCTCATATTCATCGATCAGGCCACCATAGTACCTGCCGAATATCTCATAGAACTCATTGGCAGCCTCTTCTATTTTGGGCAGTGCATCATCCATTGCCTGCTGCTGCAGGTACCTGAATTCGGTATATGCAGTCGGGTCTGCAAATGCACCGAAGGTCATCGAGTTTTTGGGATCAAGGGAATATTCCGGTTCATAGGCAGGCAGATATTCATCCACAAGGTCCTGTTCCAGCAAGACCACGGGTTCATACACATGAGACAGGATGAAACCGTCCATACAGGTCATTACAGGCATCATTACATCCTTGTCTTCTGCAACCTTGTAAGCCTGGGCGGTCATATCCGAGATTTCCTGCAGGTCCTCGGCATACATCTGGATCCAGCCGGTATCACGCTGGGAAATGGAATCCTGGTGATCGTTCCAGATATTAATAGGAGCACTGACCGCACGGTTTGCAATGGTCATTACAACTGGCAGGCGCATCCCTGACATATTGAAAAGAACTTCGTGCATCAGTTCCAGACCCTGGGAGGTGGTGGCCGAATAACATCGTGCACCTGCTGCTGCAGATCCCACAAGTGCCGAGAGGGCCGAGAACTCGGATTCCACAGTAATGTATTCACAGTTGGGAATCTCGCCATCAGCCATGAACTGGGAAAGATCCTCGACGATGTGAGTCTGAGGTGTTATAGGGTATGCAGATATTACGTTTGGCCTGCATACCTTCACAGCATGAGCCACCGCATAGGAACCTTCAGCTACATCCATTTTATCCTTATCAAGGGTACGTATAACTGTCATTTATTTCTCCTCCAGGACCATA
>JASMTL010000083.1:0-2555 GCA_041694315.1 Methanosarcinaceae archaeon
TCCTGAAGTTTATTGATTGCCGCAGGGTCTTCATCAAAGGATTCCGAACTTACCCAGTCGGTCCTTACCTTGCATCCAACTTCTATTGCTGCGTGTTTCAGGGATTCCCTTATGCTTAGATAGGAATCCTCAAGATTGGTATATTTTCCAACAATTGCAAGCCTGACATCCCCGGTCGCAGCATTCATTCTTTTGACCATATGTTCCCAGGAATGATCTTGCTGTTTGGTGACCAGATCGAGTTTTTGCATCATATACCCTGTAAGTCCCTGTTCTTCCAGCAGGAGGGGGACATCATAAATATCATTTGAATCATGAGCACTTACTACTGCTTCCTTTGGAACATCACAGAAGAGGGATACTTTAGCACGGGTACTTTCATGCAGAGGATTTTTACACCGTGCGACAATCACATCCGGGGATAGACCAAGCTGGCGCAGATCTTTGACCGAGTGTTGCGTGGGTTTTGTTTTTTGATCCCCCTGGGCATCAATGGGAACCAGAGTTACATGAAGGAAAATAATGTCCTCCTCGGATTCCTCTCTGTGCATCTGCCTGACTGCTTCAAGGAACGGCATACTTTCAATGTCACCCACCGTCCCACCGACTTCAATCAGACAGATATCAGCACCACTTTTGGCTGCAACCCTGCGGATACGGGCCTTTATTTCATTGGTAATATGAGGAATGATCTGCACGGTCTTACCAAGATATTCGCCCCTTCTTTCTTTTTCAATAACAGACTGGTATATCTTACCTGTAGTCAGGTTATGATCCCATGTCAGTTCAGTGTCAAGATACCGTTCGTAGTTGCCCAGATCAAGATCTACTTCACCACCGTCTTTCAGCACATAAACTTCACCGTGCTGGAAAGGACTCATGGTACCTGCATCAATATTGATATAGGGATCTATCTTGATGGCGGTTACCTTTTGTCCCTTGTTTTTCAGGTTCCGTCCTACAGAAGCAGCAGTAATCCCCTTACCGAGACCACTCATAACACCGCCTGTGATTATAATATATTTCATTCTAAGTACCTCGTTATTTCCTGAAAACAGGTAGTTTGGTTAACATATAAACAAATAATAAAGTCAGAAGAATAGCAATTGCCAGGGATGTATAAAAACTGGTTGAAAAACCAGCAGGATTCAGGTTAACAGATGATATTACATAATAGGCACCAAAAAGGAAACCAATTAAAAAAAACAGAAGGATGACTAGTTTCATATCATTCGGAGTGATGGATTTCTTAAGGAACTGGCCAAAATCCATGCTCCATTTAGTCTTTGATGCAGAAGAAGGAGGGGAAGGATTATGGACAGATTCAATTTTAGGTTCTTCCTCTACAGGGATTCGTATATTGTCCTTCTGCCCTATGTTTATACCAAATGATTCTGTTTTGGAGCCATATCCCATGGTAACAAAAATTGTGCCACTACTGAATACCCTGCCTTCATGTGGAATCCTGACAACAACGGGTACATATTCTTCATGGGTCACATAAGGATTGTCATCAAGGAAAGTTACATAACCATCCAGATTTTCTGAAATGGAAAAATTGACATGAGTAGGCGAACCATAGTTAATAATCACAATCTCAAAACTCTGTTCTCCACCGGGAGAGAGGGAGACCTCAACAGAAGGAATATCAAATTCAATGGAATTTACACCAAGTCTGTTGATATGTATCTGTTGCAACGGGGATTCACCTGTTTAGTCTCTCATTTCAGGAGGAAGCATATTGGGAATGCCTTCCTCGATGGGATAATATTCGTCACATGCAGCACAATAGAGGGTACCACTAATAACCTCTTCCCCTTCATCACTGCTTATATTTAGAACTAGCTCCCCCTTGCACAGGGGACAGGCAAGGATGTTTATCATTTCTTTTTTCATGACATTCACATCTCCAGATATTATTGCTAATAATATCAAACTAATGGTATTAATAAAAAGGGGATAAATAGATTAATTTACAGGGATTGTCAACTAAAATGATATGATCGACCTGCTACTCCGGGTTCTTGATTTTGCATTCCCCATACTTATAATGATCTTTATCGGATTATGGGGTGCCGGACTCCTTGTAGAATTGGGGCTGATGAAAAAATTATCCCGCCTCACAAGACCTCTGCTCAAGCACACCAATCTGCCCGAGTCCTGCGGAAGTGCTTTTTTAGTTGCTATCGGATCAACGGTTGCTGCAAATAGCATGGTAGTCCAGGCAAAGGATAAGGGGTGTATTAATGGTAGGGAAGCAATACTATGTGCCCTCCTCAACAGTACACCTGCTTATGTAAGAGGAATTATAACGTATCAGATTCCCATAATATTACCTGCACTGGGACCTGTAGTCGGTGGATTCTATGTGATGGTATTCATTATATCAGCCATTGTGAAGTTTTCAGTTGTTATTATACTGAGCAAATTTTGGATAAAAGAACAAAAAAGCTGTACACTGGATGACGGACATAACGGGAATAGACCTCCACTCAAGGAAGCAATGAAAGCAAGTTTCAAAAAAGAAAAGAAACTTTTCTTCAAGATCGCCACAA
>JASMTL010000084.1:0-4552 GCA_041694315.1 Methanosarcinaceae archaeon
GATTCCCGTGTATATCCGACGGCAGAAGTTATACCCGAATCAGGTACCGGGGAAATAATATCCGCTTCAACCGGATGTTCTTTTGCCAGTTCTCTGCCAATACGTTCCCGTACTTTGTAGACAAGATGTCCATCAATTACAGAATCAGGTCTTGCAAAATAGATGTATTCAAAAACACAATGTGCTGCATGTGTGGTATTGTATACCTGATGACTTTCCACTTCACCGTCTTTTAATACAACGACCTCTCCGGGTCTTACATCCCGGATAAGCTTGCCGTTTAATGTATCAATGGCCACACTTTCAGATGCAACTACCAGCCCAAGATCAGTTTTTCCTATACAGAGAGGCTTGATTCCAAGGGGGTCCCTGGCGGCTATCAGGAGATCATCGATCATTATGGCCAGGGAATATGATCCTTCAAGCCTGTTCATCACATTTTTGATTGAATCTACAGGTCCGTGTTTTAACAGTTCCTTGACCAGAAGGTGGGCAATAACTTCGGTATCAGAATCGGTAATAAAAATCCTGCCTTCTGATTCCAGTTCGTCCCGCAGGTCATGGCCGTTTACCAGATTGCCATTATGGGCAATAGCTACAGTGCCACTTTTGTAATTCACAATAAGGGGCTGGCAATTTTCTATGCGCGAGTGACCCGTTGTAGAATAACGGACATGACCAATACCTACATGACCTACAAGCTTAGCAATGTCTTCCCTTGCATAAACTTCCGGGACAAGTCCCATCCCTTTCATCGAATGGGTTGAACCGCCATTGTAAACAGTAATGCCGGTGGATTCCTGACCCCTGTGCTGTAGTGCATAGAGAGAATAGTAAATCTGAAGTGCGGCGGTTTTTGATTGGGATTTTGTATCATCCAGTAAAATCCCTACAACACCGCATTCTTCCTTCATTTGCACCTCAGCAAAAGAATAAGAGTAATCAGTATTTGCACTTGCGCTGCCACTTGTAACTTCTCATACGTGAGGTCTTACCAAATCCGCAGGATGTGCACTGCTTGGTATGGATGTTAAGAGATACGCTACCGCAACGTCTGCATTTAGCATGTGTACGTTTCTGTCTTTTTCCTCTTGAGGGAGTACCTTTTGACATTATTTATCACCTTGTAATATGGATAGTAGTAATCAGTATTTTGAAGGGTACCATTGATTGCCCTGATTATTCTTATAGGTTACGGAGATACATATACAACATTATCGCCACGGACAACAACGCTGCCAATCTTGCGGACTATTTCTCCTTCCTTGATTTCTTCAGCTTCATCCAGTACCAGATTCATGTGAACGTCATATCCCTGAAGTGTTCCACGAAATTCTCTTGCACCTTTCAATCTTACGATTACGGCTGTGTTTAATGCGTTGTTCAGTATATCCAGAGGTCTGTTTCCCATATTGAATTGCCCCGTAGGTATAATATTTAAATCTGGTTTACCCAAACTAATTTAATTGGGTGTTTGCATGTAATAATGTAAATCTCTCATGTTGCAAATACTATATATAAAGCTATCGCAGATATTCTGCATCAGTCAAAGAAATTATCATCAGGTGAAATTATATGAGCAATACAAACGTAGCCCTTACGATCGCAGGTTCGGATTCCGGCGGAGGTGCCGGCATAGAAGCAGACATTCGTACCTTTTCGGCACTGGGGATGCATCCCACATGTGCTGTCACATGCATCACCTCCCAGAACACAATGGGACTGCAGGATTCAATGGAGGTGCCCCTGTCCCATATATCCTCTCAGATTGATGCGGTGTGTACGGATATGGACATAAAGTGGGCAAAAACAGGAATGCTTTCTTCTCCTGAGATAATCGCTGCGGTTGCATCAGAGGTTAAGAAGCATCGTCTTAAACTTGTTGTGGACCCGGTAATGACTGCCGAGGCAGGAGGCACTTTGCTTGCTGAGTCTGCGCTTAGTATCCTGAAAGAAACATTATTGCCTCTGGCTTTTGTTGTAACTCCTAATATATATGAGGCAAAAGCCTTGTCAGGAGTTACGATAAACACCTGGGAAGATGGGCAGAAAGCAGCTCGCCGGATAGCAAAACTCGGTGTGGATAATGTAATAATTACAGGAGGTCATTTTGATGCTTCGGATCTTGTCTATGAATCCCACAATGACACATTTACAACAATATCAAGTCGATTTGTTAAAGGAGGAACTCATGGTTCAGGCTGTACCTATTCGGCGGCTCTGCTTGTTTATCTTTCAAATGGATTGAGAGTGCCTGAGGCTGCAAGGTGCGCCAAAAGATTTGTAGAAAATGCTATAGCCAGAAGTACTGATGTTGGAATGGGTGTATCCCCGGTAGACCCGCTTGCTTTTCTGCGTAATTCAGCTGCAAAGTACCATACTCTTGTGAATACTACCGAGGCTCTGGATATCTTGCTTTCGGAAAAGACATTTTCAAAACTCATCCCTGAGGTAGGGTGTAATATTGCCATGGCAACCCCTGAGGCTGAAACGATATCCGATGTAGCCGGTGTACACGGTCGTATAACCCGTTCAAAAGGCAGGCCTGTGGCATCAGGGTGTGTTGGGTTCGGTGCCAGTAAACACGTCGGGAGTGTGGTTCTTGCTGCTATCCATTCCAACCCTGAAATCAGGGCATGCCTGAATGTAAAGTATAGCAAGGAGATACTTGCTGCCTGCAGCCAGATGGGTTTTGGTATTGCTTCTTTTGAACGCAAGGACGAGCCTTCCGATGTGAGTACAATGGATTGGGGAACGGCTCATGCAATAGAAAGATACGGTAAGGTTCCGGAAGTCATATATGATGAAGGCGACGTCGGGAAAGAACCCATGATAAGACTGCTTGGCAGGAATGCTACAGATGTTGTGGAGATGGCCCTGAAAATAGTCGAACGAATTAACTGATTTTTTGGTATAGGTATAAGTAAGTACAGACTTATACCTTATACTGGTTATTTCCAGTATCAAAGGAGGAATATTGTATCGCAGTAATGGTCGATAATTTTTATTCGACAATTGTAATAGTTATATTGACATTGCTGGTGGTCCTTCTGCTCCAGTATCTTTTCAAGAAAGCTTTGATTTTCAAAGGTGACACTTTCATAAGGAACCTTGTCTTTACCCTTATAACATTCCTCGGTATGATGCTGGTTATATTTTCCCTGCCAATATCCAGCGATTCAAAACAGATTATTGTAAGTGCGATAGGTATTATTGTTGGTGCTACGGTAGCTCTTTCTTCTACCACTTTTGTTTCAAACGGAATGTCGGGTATAATGATTCGGCTCATCAAACCTTTCTATGTGGGTGATTACATAAGAAGTGGTGAAATTTTTGGCAGGGTGACGGACAAAACCATACTCTATACACGAATCCAGTCAGAAGATCGTGACCTGATCACCGTCCCAAACCTGAAAATAATGTCCAATCCCCTGACCACCATACGTCCATCGGGAACCATAATCTCTACTAATGTTTCACTGGGCTATGATGTATCCCGGCAGGATATTGAAACAGCCCTTCTCAAGGCGGCCGATGAGGCAGGTCTGGAGGACCCTTTCGTGCATGTGCTTGAGCTGGGGGACTTTTCTGTTACCTACAAGGTGGGAGGTCTGCTGAAAGAGACTAAAGCCTTGCTAACTGACCGTTCTAATTTTAAGAAGGCGGTGCTGGATTCCCTTCATAGAATGGATATTGAAATTGTATCCCCTACATTCATGAACCAGAGGGTCATGAAAAATGGCAAACGATTCATCCCGCCTCTGCAGGAAAATAGGGAGGATGAGGAGGAATACCGGCCTGATAGGGACTATATTCCCGAGGTATCCACTGAAGAAATCATTTTTGATAAAGCTATAGAAGCTGAAATGCTGGAAAAAGCCAGAAAAACGCTGGAATATTTTGATAATAGAAAGGGTAAAGTAGAAAAACAAATTTCCTGCCTTCCTGACGAATCTGCCAAAATCCAGCAGAACAAATGGTCATCTATAAAGGATCGATTGGTCAGCATTCAACAGATTGTCGAGGCACTGGAAAAAGCTCCGGAACCAGGAGAAATGGAATCATCCTCCGAAGGCCTGCTTCATTCCAAGGTGCTTGAACACCTCCGTTCCATCATGGACGGTATTCTTGAAGATTATAATCAAATGGTGGAAACAATGGAATCCGAGTCCTGTGAGATTGAGGACAAAAAATCCTACGGGTTATCCGATGGTGATAAATCTGTCAGTGAAAATGATGTTAATTAAATAACTTATTTAGGATCACTTTTAAATACCAGATTGCTATAGTGACCGGATATGGACGTTGTATCATTCTTTATCTACTCCTTTGTTAGCATCTTCATTATAGTGAGTCCGATCGGAGTAGTCGTAACGTTCATCTCTCTAACAAGCAGCATGACACAGGAAGAAAAAAACAGTATAGCAACCCGTGCAACCCTTCTTGCCTGTGCGATATGTATTTTCTTTGCACTTACCGGTCACAGCATCCTCAATGTTTTCGGGATTAGTGTAGATTCTCTTAGGGTGGCTGGTGGAATATTATTGTTCAA
>JASMTL010000085.1:0-5348 GCA_041694315.1 Methanosarcinaceae archaeon
AAAGAAGCAATCGAACTTTCGGAAAAGGCAAGTATTCCCGTTATAGTCAGAGTAACTTCCCGTCTTCTGGATTCCTTTTGTGGAAGTGCTGCTGTATTGCAGCCAAAAAAGCCTCTAGTGCCACCTGAATTTGACAGGTCAGTATGGGACTTTACCATGAAGGGCAAGCATCAACGTTTCCATTCAATGACATACCCTTTAATGGAAGATTATTCTCAATCACAGGATTGCCTGTGTCGTATCAATACAACAAAAACAGGCATTATTTCCTCGGGATATCCTGCCTGCCTTGTGGAAAAAATCATTAAAGAGAGTAACTCCGACATTTCACATCTGGCACTGGACATGGTTTACCCACTTCCGATTAAAAAATTGAAAAATTTCATCGATCACCATGAATATGTGCTTGTTGCTGAGGAAACAGAAGATTATATTGAATCTCATATTTCAGTCGAAGACAACGTAAGGGGCAAATCCACAGGACATATGCCCCATGGTAAAATAGAAGCAAAGCATATACTGCATGCTCTTGAAAAAATCGAAAAAACACATATGTATAAAGTGGTCAAACCCGAGACTATCAATGAAAGAGGGCCGCGCTCCATCTGTGATACATGTCCCTATCTACCTCTCTACAGGGTGCTTAGTACAATAGATAAACCAATTGCAGGTGACATGGGATGTTCCATATTAAGCACTTCTGCACCCCTTAAGGCCGTGGATGCAGGTTTTGCCCTTGGATCTGCTATATCGGTTGCCTGTGGTTTCAAAGGAAAATGCATTGCAGTCATCGGGGATTTCGGTCTGGCACATACAGGAATACAGGGGTTGATCAATGCAAAATCCAACGGTTTTGACCTTCTGACCATTATCCTGCAGAATGATGTTGCAGCTATGACAGGAGGACAGGATGTACCGGACCTTACACCTGTTCTTGAAGCCCTTCATGATGACATTGAAGTGGTGGATTTTGCAGAAAAAATTAAAGAAAGCAAATTACAGGCCCTTCTGATGGGAAAAATGGAAAAAAAGGGAATATCCATAATCCTTGCAAAGGGCACCTGTCCCAAATACTGAGGAGATACATTATGGTAAAAGTTGCCTGTATCCAGATGGACGTTGAGCATTGCGAGAAGAAAACAAACATTGAAAGAGCGCTTGCTAGGGCGGATAGAGCCCTTACTATGGGTGCTGAAATAATTGTATTCCCGGAAGTGTTTTCCACAGGTTTCTGTTATGAACAAATGGATAAACTGGCAGAGAAGCCACCCTACCCCACAATAGGACAACTTGTGGATTTTTCACAAAAGAATAACTGTATCCTTATCGGTTCAATCGTGGAAGAACTGGATGCTGAAACCAAACCCTATGCCAATCTAGGATTCTGTATTGAAAATGGTATAATCCGGGGAACTTATCGCAAAATCCACCCTTTCGGGGAAGAAAAAGGCCACTTCACCCCGGGTGATTCCATCCAGCCTATAAAACTTGAAAATCTATGTATCGGATTGGAAATATGTTATGAAATAAGGTTTCCTGAAGTTGCACGCAAACTTGTGCTTGAAGGAGCCGATTTACTGGTAACGATTGCCCAATTTCCGGACCCGCGGGGTAATCACTGGAGAATCCTGGGTCCCGCCAGGGCAGTAGAAAACCAGACCCCTCATGTGATGTGCAACCGCACAGGAAAAGATCCAACCAAATCGTTCCCGGGAAGTTCCATGATAATCGATGCCCTCGGAAATATCCTTGCAGATTCAGACCGTGATGAATGTATAATCATGGCAGACATCGATCTCTCACTTGCCAAAGAACTATCCAGCAAGATACCCGTACTGGATGACCGCAGGGAAGACCTGTATTCCAATTGAGATTCAGATCTTAACTTCGATACCCAGGATTTGCTTTTTACCTTTTGAAATATCCCTGGCCATACGGGCACATCCAGTGGCTGCACTCCATTTCCCCAGGACCCGGGGGTTCATACCCAGGTGGTGGCGTATTTTTTCCACAAGAGAATCCACTTCTGCCATAGAGCCTGCAAGAAAAAGACAATCACATGTTGAATAATCCTTTAGCAGGACTTTCATGGCTTCTATTTCCATGGATGCAAAAAGAGCAAGATTATCAATTGCAAGTTTTGCCTGATCTTCATTATTCTTTAATCCTTCAATCAAATCTGCAGTGTTTTTATATGATGCATGTTTCAGCACACCGCTGTTCATGAATGCCTCGTTTGCACCACATTTACCGGCATCAACCTGCCTTATCGCTTCCAGATCAAGAGGGCCATGTACTGTACCTGGTGCGAAAATACAGGCATCAAGGGCACCTATGATCTCCCCGTTTGCAACAGCCAGGGTTACGGTATTTGAACTGATATCTGATACAATGAAATTATTAATACCCCTGGATAATGCATCATAGGCGATTCCAATTTTTTCAGGGCTTGTGGAATGAGAAAATACGTTCATCCGAGGGTCCGTATGACTGTGTGAATGTATCCCCGGTATCACAACTGCGGGTATTTGCACCTTCTTGATACTATCAAATACCAGAGTTCCCGCACCGGTCTTATTACCGACTCCCTCAATACTTCTTACCCCACGCTCCTGCACATCCTGTATATCCATTATATTGACAATTCCATCTCCCATAGAATAAGTCAGGGCAATCATTTCAATTTGTTCTGTCTTGATATTGAATTCCTTTTCAATCAATTCAAGAATATCACTGCTTTCCATCCCCTTCATATCTGTTCGGGGAACTTCAAAATAGAAGAAATTTCCATGTTTATCAAGAGCTGCAAAACGCATTGCATTTGTGCCGTGATCAATACCCAGATACATACAGGAGGTCACTCCATAAACATTGCATTTAATTCCTGCATTATTCTTTCTCCCTCTTCTTCCATCCCAACATTTGTAACAATTCTTACTTCCTGGGAAGAAGTGCCATGGGTCAAAAGAGCCCTCAAATTGCCTCTGCTATCCGGACGAAGAATTTTAACATCTATCTTCCCTCCCGGTGCACTCTTACCTTTAACAGTAATTACTGAAGGAATTATCCTTTTGACATCTGGATGATCACTGATTATTTTAAGCAGTTTCTTGCCATGCCTGCCACCTATGATGGTGGAATGCGAACCCCCAAGCTTGCTCTGTAAGGTGGAATTGGAAGTCATATATAGGAGCCTTGGTTTTACTTTTCAAAAAAAGAAAGATTAGATGCTTTGCACATCACTCATATCCAGCAATGGGATTCCTTCTTCATAAAACGTTTCGACAGCAGTTTTCAAATCATTAACCCGTATTATGAGGAACGCTTTTTCTGTTTTTGTTACAAAAGCGTAAGCATAATCGATGTTGACACCTTTTTTGCCAAGTATCTCGGCTATTGTTGCAAGCTGGCCGGGTACATCCTCCATTTGTATACCCAGGACATCAGTTTCGGAAACTGTAAAGCCTGCATCATGCAGGACACGATGTGCTTGCTCCGGCTTGTCTACTACCATCCTTATAATTCCGAAATCTCCTGCTTCAGCGATAGTAAATGCTCTTATATTGACAGATGCCTTTTTGAAACTGGATGCAATATTTGCAAGGCGACCTGGCTTGTTCTCTGCAAAGAGCGATATCTGTTTGATAAATTTCTCATCCATGGGATCATCAACCTGCTGTGTTATAATCTATAAATTATACTGAAATTCTTTATAGCTTTCTATTATCGATTACCTTTTTGGATTTACCAATAGAACGTGGAAGGGTCCCATGTTCTACCAACTCGACACCGACAGAAAGATTGAGCACACTCTTTAGGGCAGAGGCAACTTTTTTCTCCAGGGAGATTATGTCGTTGACCCTGTCACTAAAGGCTTCATCATTCATTTCAATCTGTATCTTCATTGTATCCATTTCATTGATACGATCCACATGTATCATGAAATGTTCTCCAACTTCGGGTATCTTCATAAGCACGGATTCTACCTGTCCCGGGAAGACATTGATTCCACGGATAATCAGCATATCATCCACACGTCCGGATACCCTCATTATTCTGGGATGTGTGCGCCCGCATTCACAGGCTTGCTTGTTCAGGATTGTATAATCTCCTATCCTGTATCGGATAAGAGGCAGGGCCTCTTTTGTAAGAGTGGTAATTACGAGTTCTCCTCTTTCTCCTTCTGGCAGAGTTTCCCCTGTTTCGGGATCGATTATTTCCACAATAAACTGGTCGCCCCAGATATGTATTCCATCCTGATAAGTACATTCAGTAAAAAGCGGGCCACTGAGTTCAGAGGTACCAAACACATCATACGCCTTGATACCTGTGGCGTCTTCCATACGTTTGCGCATTTCCTCAGTCCAGGGTTCGGCCCCGAATATACCGGTTTTCAGGCCGGTATCCTTCTGGAAATCAATTCCCTTATCCTTTGCTTCTTCTGTCATGTAAAGGAAATAAGAAGGAGTACATGCAAGCGTTGTGGTACCAAGATCCTGCATCAGTTCAAGCTGTTTATCGGTGTTACCAACACTGATAGGCAGGACTGTGGAGCCCACTTCTTCAGCACCATAATGCAGTCCGAGCCCACCTGTAAAAAGACCGTATCCGTAACTTACCTGAAGGACATCCCCCCGGCCTACACCGATAGAGGTTAATGCTCTTGCGAGGGATTTTGCCCACTCATGTATGTCATTTTTGGTATAACCCACAACCGTGGGTTTGCCAGTGGTACCTGAAGAAACATGGTAGCGTACAAGCTGTGTATCAGGTACACAAAACATTCCTTTAGGATAATTGTCCCTGAGGTCCTGTTTATATGTAAACGGAAGTTTTTGCAGGTCATCCAGACCCCTGATATCTTCCGGTTTTACTCCGGCTTCATCAAAACGTTTTTTGTAAAAAGGAGAGTGAGTATAGACATAGTCTACAAGATGGCGCAGCCGCTTTTCCTGAATCTGTTCCAGCTCATCGAGGGGCATTCTTTCAATCTGTGGGTTCCAGTATTCGATCATATTATCACATAACAGCCATTTTGTCATGTACAAAGTACATCATTATCTATGGTATTTCAAATTAAGATTTATAAACTAGACGGATTCTTCTTGTTCCTGAGAGATTCAATTACCTTTTGTTTGCAGGCCCAGAGTATCTCTTCCATATCAGCAACTACATCGATACCCGCAGCACCTGCATGTCCTCCACCTGTTCCATTGTAATCAGCACTCACATCTTCCATGATCTGACCCAGGTTTACTCCGGCATTTACAGCATCTCTCTTTGCCCTGCCGCTAACCCGAATAGAATTTTCTTTCACCGTACCCACAAATGCAACATCAGCACCTATG
>JASMTL010000086.1:0-2942 GCA_041694315.1 Methanosarcinaceae archaeon
TATCATAACTTCTATTAATTATGAATGAAGAAGTTGTAATAGTTTTTAATGTACTATTCATGTGCCTATACGAAATAGGTTTTTGAGTGAGGGTAAAAGTATGACCGAGAAAACATAATTAGACTGGATAGCAATTGCTCTTGTAGTAATTGGAAGTTTGAATTGGGGATTGTTTGGTATATCACAGGACTATAACCTGGTAGAACTTATCTTTGGATATAGCGCAATAGCACGGGTAGTCTACATTATTGTAGGTTTGGCAGCCCTGTACATGATATACTTTGCAAGCAAAGACCACCAGTAATTTGGTGGTCTTATTTTTTATGCATGATGAAACGTGCAGACAGTATAATTATGCTTTCCAAAAGCCCGAATGAAGGTGATTTTTCCGCCATCTTAGTACTATCGGGAAGGCTTTTATCATCCAGTTCTATCATTGAAATCGAACGTCTTTTGTTTTTTGTTGATGTACATGCAATTTTATTTCCTTCCGGTGACCATTGTGGCATAAAACCTCTCCCGACTTGCAGTTTTTCATTTCCTTTATGGTCAGTTATCCATATTCCGTATTCTCCGATATCTCCGTAATTAAATACGATTTTATCTGCGTCAGGCGACCATGCAGGAAATGAATAGGCCTTGAAGTATCCCGAATTGTTGGTTATTTTTCTTTGATTGCTACCATCAGCATTCATAACCCACAGGCTTGTAGTGTGATTATTACCTGCTCTAACATATGCAATTTCAGCACCATCCGGTGACCAGGCAATGTCATATGCTTTTCCTTTGAAAATGCGGGATTTTCCTGAACCGTCAGTTTCCATAATCCAGATACCTTCAGTTTCCGGATTATTCGAAACGTAAGCAATGAGGTCCCCTTCTGGTTGCCATTGTGGTTCAAGATAGGGGCCATTGCTATCAGTGAGTTTAGTATTTTCGCTACCATCGGAGTTAATTATCCATATATCTGAGTCCTTGCAGATATTTGATTTATTCAACATTCTTTGTTTTGTCCCATCTTCTTTTTCTACCATATCCCATATATCACCGTTTTCAGAAGCTGCAGATACATAAACAATTTTAGAGCCATCAGGACTCCAATCGGCTTTCCAACCCCTCAAGCCCAGCAGGTAGTTTTCCAGAAAGGCTCCTTCAGTTAGTTTCCTTTTGCCAGAACCGTCTGGATGCATCGTCCATAATTCATAATTTCCTGTCAGATTTGATATATAGAGTAACAAATTTCCTTCAGGAGACCAGGGGTCAAAGAAGAAACCTCCGCTTTCATCTCCAGAAGTTAATTTTTCTTTATCTGTTCCATCTGCTTTTGATAAGCAGGCACTTAGATTTTCCAGTGAATTACCTGTGCTTGAAGAATAGGCGATATATGTTCCATCAGGGGACCAGTAAGGAGCAAAATTGTGTGTGGAATTTTCAATTGCAAATGTATTCTCGTCTGCATTACAGGGGCTTGCAATAAAAAATAATATCAGGGTGGCGAAACAAAGGAGGTGTTTTAGATTCATCTTTATACTTCCAGTACACAGTAACAGAATGTACACATAGTTAATTTTGTTGTCATTCATGAAACTCCTTTGCCTTATGTGGGTATAATTTACTAAGTGCATATTATATAAATTAATTGGTAATATATTTTATTTTACTTTTAGGTTGTCACATTGATTCACAATGTCTGATAGCAAACCTTTAATCCTTCCAGACAATATTCTCTTCCCCAAACCAACTTAAAACAATCCTTTTAATCTTTCAGGACACATGTCTCTCAAAAATATAATGATAAAGGGTGCCAAAGAGCACAATTTAAAAAATATTGATGTAGTGTTGCCCAGGGATAAATTAATCGTGATCACGGGTTTAAGTGGCTCGGGCAAGTCATCTCTTGCTTTTGATACGATCTATGCTGAAGGCCAGCGTCGCTATGTTGAATCGCTTTCATCATATGCCCGGCAATTCCTGGGGCAGATGGAAAAACCCAATGTGGAATACATTGAAGGGCTTTCTCCTGCTATTTCAATCGAACAGAAGACCACCAGCAAGAATCCCCGCTCCACCGTGGGTACCGTTACCGAGATATACGACTACCTGAGATTGCTGTTTGCCCGTATAGGGGCTCGCCACTGTCCGGATTGTGGGCGTGCCATCGAACCCCAGAGTGTTGACCAGATTGTGGACAACATAATGAAATTCCCTGCAAAAAGCAAACTTCATATCCTGGCGCCTGTTGTCCGGGAGCGTAAAGGTGAATACAGGAAACTTCTCGCTGATATCCGGTCTGATGGTTATTCCCGTGCACGTGTGGATGGGGAGATTATCCGGCTCGATGAAGCTGATTCCCTGGAACTGGGGCGCTACAATAAACATAATATTGAAATTGTGGTTGACAGGCTTTCCATCAAAGAAGGAATTGAAGAGCGCCTCTCTGATTCTGTGGAACAGGCTCTTGCCAGAAGTGGTGGGATTGTTATAGCTGATGTTGTGGATGGCGATGAATTCGTATTCAGCGAAAAACTTGCCTGTCCACACTGTGGAACCGGATTTGAGGAGCTGGAACCTGCCATGTTTTCCTTCAACAGCCCCCAGGGGGCATGTGATGTATGTCACGGCCTGGGAACTTCCATGGAATTCGATCCGGACCTTATTATTCCTGACAGGTCCCTGTCTCTCAATGAAGGAGCAGTTGAACCGTGGGGTACTAGAAAAGATGGCTACTACATGCAGTCTCTCCAGTCTCTTGCTGATTACTTCGGATTTTCTATGGATGCACCGTTTGAAGACCTGGAGCCACAGTACCAGAATATGATTCTCTATGGAACGGCCACCAAGGTCCCGATGGTCCATACCGGCAAAGGTGGGGGTATCTGGAAACGCAACAGCCGGTTTAAAGGTGTTATTGCTACCATTTCCAAGATATACAATCGTACAGA
>JASMTL010000087.1:0-5706 GCA_041694315.1 Methanosarcinaceae archaeon
GTTAGAGGAAAGGGTTTCTACAGAGCCCAATTTTCATGAAATACATGACAGGTGGATAATTACTAATGATATTGTCTACAACGTCCCTCCAATCAACTCTATTTATAGAGATCAATTTTGTGAGATAAATATCACCGATAAAATACCCCCTTTTGAAAAATGGTGGAACTCTGCGGTGGAATTAAATTCTGGGTGGGATCTTATTCAGAACTCAAAAAATAATCTTGCATAAATTTTTATTGAGAATTTCTACATATTTAATTTATGTTCAAGAAGTTTAGAAGTATTTATTTTATCTTCATTTTTGTGTTTGAAAAATTCACCTAGAGACATTATAATTTGCTTGAATTACTCAGGTGGAATATCCCCTTTCATTTTATTAATAAGATTTAAACAAAAAACCACTCGACTCTTCTTAGATTATTCGTGATCTAGTGTTAAAATAAATTAATTTTTGAAATGTCCAATTGTGCCGTCTCCTTTATCAAATGTACTAATAATTCCTGTGTACTCACATTCAAAATAGAGTTTACCATGCTCCTTACAAGAAAAAGCCTCTTTTAAGGCATGTCTTACAGATACGTAATTGTATCTTTTACTTTTTTTGTATATATTTAAAATATATTGGTAAGAGTTGCATGATTGCAAATTTGGGTCAATATCTTCAAAATCATCTTCACATACATCGCATTTAAGCTTCCATTTCATAATAAAAAATATACAATACAAGTATTAAAATTATTTGCATTAAATTTTCTAAGAGTAGCATTTGTACTAGACCACTATATTCCCACCCTATTCTTAATCGCAAAACTTGTCACATATTCGTGTTACTGCATATTTTTTCATTTTCGTACACTACCACCCAACAACAAATTACTTGCCTTTGTTCATAGATTTCAACAAAATAAAATCATCAAATATATAATAAACAAATGCATACTGAAAGGCAGTGATAATGTGAGCAATTTCCAGGAAAAAGCGAATTTCATTTGGAGTGTGGCGGACGAGGTTCTTAGGGACGACCTGAAGGCAGGAAAGTACAGGGACCTCATTTTACCCTTTACCGTAATCAGACGGATTGAATGCGTCCTTGAACCCACTAAGGAGGATGTACTTGAGAGAAATAAAATACTGGAAGGGAAGGTCAAGGACAAGTACAGTGCCCTGTGTGATGTAGCAGACTGCCGATTCTACAATACTTCTCAGTATGATCTGAAAAAACTGCTTGATGATCCGAAGAATATAAAGAAGAATTTCCTGGCATACATGGACTCATTTTCGGATAATGTCAAGGAGATCCTGTCCAAATTTAATATTGACAATTACATCGATTTCCTGGATGAGAACAATCTGCTCTACATGCTTGTGGAGAAGTTTGGGAATGTGGACCTGCATCCCGATGCTGTCAGCAATATGGAAATGGGATATATTTTCGAGGAATTGCTGAGGCGGTTCAATGAGAACATGAATGAGAATCCTGGAGAGCATTTCACCCCGCGTGAGGTGATAACCATGATGGTGCATCTGCTGTTCCATCAGGATATGGATATCATAGGACATAATCATCCTGTGCGGACGGTTTACGATCCTGCATGTGGTACTGGAGGGATGCTGACCGTATCCAAGGATTATGTGCATGAAGAGATCAATCCCAATGTCGATATGCACCTGTACGGGCAGGAAGTCAATCCCGAGACCTATGCTATTGCAAAGGCAGAACTGTTGCTCAAGGGTAATGGCAGGGATTCAGAGAATATTATGCTGGGGTCAACGTTATCCAATGACCAGCATGCTGACATGACCTTCCACTACCAGCTTTCCAATCCACCCTTTGGGAAGGACTGGAAGAAGGATAAAAAGGTTGTAGAGGCTGAAGCGAACAGGGGATTCAGTGGCAGGTTCGGTGCAGGCCTGCCCAGATCAAGTGACGGTCAGATGCTGTTTTTGATGCATATGATTTCAAAGATGCGTCCTCTTGAGGAAGGAGGAGGCAGAATGGGAATTGTCATGAATGGTTCGCCACTATTCACGGGAGATGCAGGTTCGGGTGAAAGTGAAATTCGACGCTGGATTCTGGAGAATGATATGCTGGAAGCGATCGTGGCATTACCTGACCAATTGTTCTACAATACTGGAATCAATACCTATGTCTGGATATGCACAAACCGTAAGGACGAAGTCAGGAAGGGCAAGGTCCAGCTGATCGACGGGACTTCCTGTTATGTTAATATGCGGAAAAGTCTGGGAGATAAGAGACATGAGATCTCTCAGGAGCAGATCGAGACCCTGACACGCCTGCATGCCAGGTTTGAGGAAAATGAGTATTCCCAGATCTTTGATAATACTGCGTTTGGTTATCGCAAGATCACAATTGAGCGACCCCTGCGTCTGAAATGCCAGGTTACCGAGGAACGTATCGAGGAGTTGAAGGAGCAGAAGGCTTTCCAGAGTCTTGCCACAAGCAAAAAACGCAAGGATACTGCAGAGAAGGAGAGGGAAGAGGCTGCAGGCAGGAAGTTGCAGGACTTAATTATTGACGTACTTGCAGGAATGGATCATGATAAGGTATACATGAGCCGTGATGAGTTTCTCAAAGACCTCGATGCAGCCCTAAAAAAGGCAAAAGTGTCGATAAAAGCACCTGTAAGAAAGGCTATACTGGCTGTGATGTCCGAACAGGATGAAAATGCCGAGGTCTGCAGGGACAATAAAGGCAAGATCGAGGCTGATAGCCAGTTGAGAGATTATGAGAATGTACCTCTGGATGAGGATATCCAAGAATATTTCGAGAGAGAAGTGCAACCCTATGTTCCCGATGCCTGGATCAATGAATCCGTGACCGATGAGAAGGACGGAGAGATTGGTAAGGTCGGATACACTATCAATTTCAACCAGTATTTTTATGAGTACCAGCCTCCACGTCCCCTGCAGGAGATAGAGGAAGACATCAACAAACTGGAAAATGAGATCCTGGAGATTCTGGAAGTGATGAAGCAATGAGTTCGTCCCAGGTCAAATATATGGACTCCTCAGGGATGGAACCATATCCTGAATACAAGGATTCAGGAGTTGAGTGGATAGGGGAGATTCCAGAGCATTGGGATGTTACAAAGGCAAAACATCTCATAAAAATTAATAGTGGTTATCCATTTGATTCAACGAAATTTAATCCTGAAAAAGGAATACCCATAATAAGAATACGTGATTTATTAAAACAAAAAATACAAACCTATTATAATGGAGAAGATGTTGAAAGTGCTTATGTAGATGATGGATTCATTTTAATTGGGATGGATGGCGATTTTAATGTCGTTAAATGGAAAGGTGGGAGAGCTCTTTTAAACCAAAGAATTTGTAGCGTTAATGGAACAGAAGGAATTCATGATAATTACTTATATTATTTGATTTCCTTCCCATTGAAACTGATCAACGATCTCGCTTATTTCACAACGGTTAAGCACTTGTCTACAGGAGATATTGAAAATATCAATGTTACAACTCCACCTCTCCAAGAACAACAAGCCATAGCCAATTACCTCGACAGAGAAACATCACAGATTGACAACTTAATCGAAAAAACAGAACAATCCATTGAATACCTGAAGGAATATCGTACTGCACTCA
Organism: Methanosarcinaceae archaeon; assembly: GCA_041694315.1. Classification (GTDB taxonomy): domain Archaea; phylum Halobacteriota; class Methanosarcinia; order Methanosarcinales; family Methanosarcinaceae; genus Methanohalophilus. The sequence goes on from JASMTL010000087.1 coordinate 3,628, forward strand.
TATCCAGTGCCGTCACGGGAAAGATTGACGTCAGGGGGACTGTAAGTGACTGATCCAGCCGAAGAAAAATTCGAAACCGATATAGTGGAATCGCTTGTAAGGGACCAGAAGTATATCCAGCGTGCAAATCAGGATTATGATAAGGAACTCTGTCTGGATGCTGACATGCTCTTTGACTTCATCCGCTCCACCCAATCCGATGAATGGCAGAAACTCAAAGCCAGGCATGGCGATGACAAGGTGAAGGACAAATTCCTGAACAGGCTTACCAGGGTCCTCCAGAAACAGGGTACACTGGATGTGCTCAGGAAAGGTGTCAAGGATACAGGTTGTCATTTCGATCTGATATATTTCAAACCCGAAACCGCACTTAATGAAGCACATCAGAAAAAGTACAGGAACAATAGGTTTTCCGTAATCCGTCAACTTCACTACAGCAGGAAAAACCCGAATAAATCTATAGACCTGTGTCTGTTCATCAACGGAATTCCCATTATAACTGCTGAACTCAAGGATACCCTGAACGGGCAGGATGTGGATAATGCGATCAAACAGTACAGGACCAACAGGGATCCAGCAGAACCCCTGCTGCAGTTTGGTAGGTGTTTCGGGCACTTCGCTGTCGATTCACATCTGGTATACATGACCACCAAACTGCAGGGTGAGTCTACGGTATTTCTACCTTTCAACAGGGGATATCAAAATGGTGCAGGCAACCCGCCCATGTATGACGATTACGATACATCCTATCTCTGGCAGGAGATCTGGAGCAAGGATCTGTTGCTGGATATCATACAGAACTTCCTGCAGATAGTGGACAAAAGGGATGAACAAGGCAATGTATCCCGCCAGTTGATCTTCCCTCGCTATCACCAACTGGGTGCAGTCAATCTGCTTGTGGAAAATACCAGGATCAATGGTGTCGGTCGAAAATATCTCATCCAGCACAGTGCAGGAAGCGGGAAAAGCAATTCCATTGCCTGGCTGTGCAACAAACTTGCTGGATTACATGACGAAAACAATGAGAACATCTTCGATTCCATTATAGTGATAACCGACAGGCGGGTACTTGATGAACAACTGCGAAACACCATAATGGCACATGAGCAGGTCAGGGGAACGGTGGAAGCCATTGACAGGAACAAATCAAAAAGACTGGCTGAAGCCATCGAAGCAGGCAAAAAGATCATAATCGTAACCCTGCAGACATTTCCCTTTGCAATCGAACTGTTCCACAAGACCCCTGGTAAACGGTTTGCCGTGGTGATCGATGAAGCCCATTCCTCCCAGACAGGCAATACCGCCAGAGATGTCAGAAAGGTGCTGGTGACCGAGGATACCGTGGAGTATGAGGACGAGCAGGTCAGGGATGTGGAAGACACAATCAATGAGAAGATGGATGAGATCACCACCGATCTCAAGCTCCAGCCCAAAAACATCAGTTTCTATGCCTTCACCGCCACTCCCAAGAACAAGACCATGGAGATGTTTGGAGAAGAGCAGGCAGATGGTACTTTCGAACCCTTCCACCTGTATTCGATGAAGCAGGCAATCGAGGAAGGCTTCATCATGGATGTACTGCAGAACTACACCACATACACCACCTATTTTGAACTGATGAAAAGCATCGAGGACGATCCCAGGTACCAGAAGATGGCTGCCAAATCCCTCCTGAAAAACTATGTGGGCTCCAGTGAGCATGCTATCAGGCAGAAGACCGAACTGATGCTCAATCATTTTGCAACCAATACCATAAACAGGATCGGCGGTAAAGCAAAAGCCATGCTGGTGACAGGTTCCAGGGCCAATGCAGTCCGATACGAACTGGAATTCAAGAAACAGATCGCAGAAAAGGGCTATCCCTTCGCTGTACTGGTCGCATTCTCGGGAGTTGTGCAAGGAGAAGATGTGTACAAGAAATACACGGGCAAGGAATTCACCGAATCTGGAGAAAATGGTTTCCCCGATTCTCAGACTGCCGAGAAGTTCAATGAAGACGAATACAGGATAATGATCGTGGCCAACAAATTCCAGACGGGATTCGATCAACCTCTGCTGCACACCATGTATGTGGACAAG
>JASMTL010000088.1:0-6990 GCA_041694315.1 Methanosarcinaceae archaeon
GGTCATATCCGAGATTTCCTGCAGGTCCTCGGCATACATCTGGATCCAGCCGGTATCACGCTGGGAAATGGAATCCTGGTGATCGTTCCAGATATTAATAGGAGCACTGACCGCACGATTTGCGATGGTCATTACAATCGGCAGGCGCATTCCTGATACGTTAAAAAGCACCTCATGCATCAGTTCCAGCCCCTGTGAGGTGGTGGCTGAATAACACCTGGCACCTGCTGCTGCAGAACCTACAAGAGCCGAAAGGGCGGAGAACTCTGATTCGACTGTTATATATTCACAGTTTGGAATCTTACCATCGGCCATGAACTGGGAAAGGTCCTCCACAATATGGGTCTGTGGTGTGATAGGATATGCAGATATTACGTTTGGCCTGCATACCTTCACAGCATGAGCCACCGCATAGGAACCTTCAGCTACATCCATTTTATCCTTATCAAGGGTACGTATAACTGTCATTTATTTCTCCTCCAGGACCATACTTATGGCATCGGTTGGACATTCGTTGGCGCAGATTCCACATCCTTTGCAGTAATCATAATCAAATTCAAAGAATTCGTCTTCCCTGGGTAGTACCGCCATGTCGGGACAAAGCAATTCACATAATTTGCATTTGATACATTTGTCGTAATCAAAGACTGGTCTGAAGGTTCTCCAGCCGCCGGTCTTGTTCGCCCGCGTGGTACCAGGTTCACAGACTCCTCCGAGTGATATGCTCATTATTTTTCCTCCGCCATCAAATCATAGGCTCTCTGTACAGCCTCTGCGTTTTTCTCTCCGATCTTGCCAGGGAAGCGCCCCTTTACAGCATTAACTATGGAACTGGCCCTGACCTCACCGGTAGCACCGGCAAAAGCTCCCAACAGAACAGTATTGACAATTGGCCTCCCAATGATGTCAAGAGCGATCTTTGTTGCATTTACAGTCATTATACGGGCGTTGGTGTCAAGATCGAAGTCTTCCGGAGCAAAATCAGAATTAATAAGTATAATACCATCGTCCTTTGCCCCACTTGCAACATCCACGACTTCAATAAGTGTGGGATCCTGAACGATTATGTAATCCGGTTCATAAATTTGGCTCCTGAGCCTGATTGGGACATCGTTGATCCGCGTGAAGGCCTGGACAGGTGCTCCACGCCTCTCGACACCAAAGGCCGGGAATGCCTGGCTGAACTGGCCATCCTCAAAAGCGGCCCCTGCTAGCAGTTCGGCGGCTGTTACCGAACCCTGTCCGCCTCGACCATGTATTCTTATTTCTTTCATCTGTATTCTCCGTAACAAATGTAATGGACATATAATTGTAGACAACGGATGATAATCCGCCTGCATCAACAATTACCGTTTGGATGGTAATTGGAATAAATGCAATGTTTAATTGTGTAGAATAGCTAATTCCTATTTAGTTTTTCGGTGATAACAAATGACAAAAATTTATTTTGGAATAATTACAAGAAAGCAATTAGGACTCACTGCATAGCATTTCCATCCTGGAAATAATACCATCACTACTCTTTACATTCTGGATGGATTTACGAAATGACCTGGAACCTGCAAGACCCCTGGCAAACCAGGCGGAATGTGCTGCCAGGTTAACGTTTTTCTCCAACCCATATGTTTCCAGCAGTTTCAGGTATTCCTCCAGGCGGTTTTTTCGCTGGTCACAATCAGCAGAAGGAAATTCTGTGCCGCTTTCAAGGAATGATGCTATCCTTAAAAAGACATCAGGATCCCCCATTGCGGCCCGCCCTATCATAAGACCGTCACATCCTGTATATCCAAGGACCTGAGCAGCAAAAGCACCATCCCGGATATCCCCGTTTGCAATAACAGGAATTGATAACTCCTCTTTAATCCTGCGAGCGTGTGAATGATCCGCCAACCCTGAATATTGCTGCGTTGCAGTCCTTCCATGGACTGTTATGGCTGAGGCACCGGCATTTTCTAGCCTCGATGCGAGTTCTACAGTCTGTGACACGTCCCTGAATACGCGTATTTTCACAGTAACCGGCACAGTTACTGATTCCACCACACACCGTACAATATTTTCCAGCACATCAGGTTTTTCCATAAGCATCGAACCTGCACCCGTTTTACGGATTCTGGGAGACGGGCAGCCCGCATTGATATCTATAATTGAGGGGGATTTTGTATTTTCAAGTATACCTGCCGCTTTTGCCATAGAGAACGGGGAATTGCCAAATATCTGGATACCGAATATACCTTCATCCGCACAGCTTGATGCCATCTGATACGATTTTCTATTACCATGCAGTATGGCTTCGGAATTAACCATCTCGGTAAAGGCAAAGGATGCACCCCTGCGCCTGCAAACTACCCGGTAGGCAAGGTTGGTCACCTCTGCCATTGGAGCAAGCAGAAGATTGCCCTCAAGCCTTACCTTTCCGATTTGCATGACATTTCCTATGGGATAACGATATATAAATAATAACATATCATAGGGCAGGAAAGGAGAAGCAACTCATGAAAATAATAGCCTTTGTAGGAATGCCCGCCTCCGGGAAATCCGAAGCCTCTAAAGTGATCCGTAATATGGGACTTAATGTAATCAATATGGGAGATGTGATCCGTGAAGAGGTCAAGCGCCGCCAGCTCGATCCAACAGACAGCAACACGGGAATGGTAGCCAATGACCTGAGGGATAAAGAAGGCATGGATGCAGTTGCCAGGAGATGTATCCCGAAAATTAAACAAAAAGATAAAGATGTTGTTGTGATCGATGGTGTCCGTGGGATTGCAGAGGTGGAAACTTTCAAGAAGGAATTTGGAAATGAATTTTCATTAATTGCTATAAGCAGCCCTATTGAAAACCGGTTTGAACGTGTGCGCAAAAGATGTAGAAGCGATGATATGCAAAAAATCGAAGATTTGAAGATAAGGGATGAAAGGGAAATGAAATGGGGAATGGGCCAGGCAATGGAAACTGCCGATGTAACCATTGACAACACCGCAAGCCTCAAGGAATTCAGACAACACGTAAAAGATACGGTGGAAAGAATAAATGGCCAGCGTTAAGTTATGGGCCCGTGTAAATCCAACAGAGGATGCTTCAAAGGTATGTGGGGCACTTACAAAAATTAGTGGCCTTACACCCCGTATAGATGATAATATCGCAGTTATAGATTGCAATCATCGTAACCTGCAAATCTTCCACCACCTGCTGAGGGATGAAGAAATTCTCGATACCGCAAGGTCTGTTCTCGAAAAAGGAATACACAGCCCGGAAGAAAAAATAAGTTTCATGCTCAATAAACAGGTTGCTTTTGTGGGACGCATTAGTTTTCCTGCAGGAGAAGAAGAACTCGGGTCGATCCACGTGGAAATCCAATGCAATGGAGGGGAACTGGAAGATATAATAAACTGGTTAGCACCCCCCACAGAAGAAGGAGAACCTGTCTATGAAAAAGAAATGCCTCCGTTAAGAGAAGGTGAGTGAGTTGCCACCTGCAATCGGGTTTTCTGCAAGAGCAAGCGGGGAAAAGCCGCTTGAATGGGCTTATGAACTGGAAGATATGGGATATTCAGCAATCGAACTTGTACAGGAAGGAACGCAGAAAATTACTGCTGAAAACATTGCTAGGGTACAACAGATCAAAGATACAACAAACCTGACCTTCACAATACACCTGCCTTTTTCTGACATAAACCTTGCAACCCTCAATCCCGGTATCCATAAAGAAATTATAAGACAGATGGGGCATTGCCTGCACACGGCATCAGGTCTTGCTGAAATTGCAGTAGTCCATCCTGGTTATCTCTCTCCTGAAGGAGCATTATATCCCGAAAAAGCTTGGGATAATACGATAAAATCCCTGAAAGAGATCAGCACGATTGCAGAACAAGAAGGAATTATGCTCGCACTGGAGAATATGCCTGATATGCCTCACATATTCGGAAAATATCCTGGTGAGATACTGGAAATAATAGAAAAGGTTGATTCGGATAATATAGGCATGACCCTGGATATCGGCCATGCCAATACAATGGGCCTGCTTGATGAGTTTCTGGATTCCTGTAGAGAAGTAATGATCCATTCCCACATACATGATAACCATGAAAAACGGGATGAACACCTCCCTCTTGGCAAGGGTTGTATTGACTGGAAAAAAGTATTTGACAGGATTGAGGGTTATGATGGGTTGTTCATTACAGAAATGAAAAATCTGGAAAATGGTACAGAATGCATGGAATATTTGAAATCAAATCTTATTCTTTAACTCTACCGTGCCTTGTATCCACATCATCCATCCTGTCCAGTAATTTACGGATTGCAGTCCGAATAGCATCCGACTGACTCACGAATTTCCTATCTACCCCTACATGACAATTAAGATCATCAAGCAACTGCTGGGGGATATCCACACTAACCTTGGGCATAAATCTCATTCTCCTGTGAATTTTATATAAGATAATAACTTTATAGTACATATAAACAACTCGTTGAAAACGGACCTGAGAAAACAAGTGGCATACGTTCAATTACGATTATGGAAACAGGGGGGAATTCTATTTCAACAAGCGGATATAACATTTTTTTGGGTTTCTACAAAATTGTAAGCTCAATATTGAAACCTATAGAAAAAAAACCAGACACAAAGAACTCCGATATTGAGTGGGACGTATCACACAAGCAACTCAAACCCGGGGAAAACATTACAATAACAGGCAATACTGAACCTGATACCCGCATAAACATGGTCGTGAGATTCAATGTTGCGGTTGCGGTACATAATGGCAGGTACAGTTATGATTTCCACAAGGTGCAAATTCCAGAAGGGGCAAATGAATTTAAAGTCCAGACAAAGCCTGTTAAGAACATGACATTTACCGTTAAAATGTTGATGCCCTTCCGACAGCACAGGGATGCTGAAGATTCAGTTGCCACATACATAGACACAAATGTGCCTTCCGGCACCTTCAATATAAACATCAGTGGAGATGCTCAGGAAAATACAGAAACGGTCCAGATGGATGTAAAGGCCTCACAGGTCATTCAAGCCGATACTGAAGGTAATATTAGTTATACTTATGATACAACCCCATTTAATCCCGGAATTGTTGAGATCGAAATCGGCAGTGATAAAAAAGAAGTAGAACTTATAGGGGAAGATTGAACTTCCCTTATAAATTTATTGCTTTGACATTAATTTTATGAAATCAGTTGATTCCATCACAGGAACACTGTCTATTTCACAGATATCGGACCACGGAAGGTTGAAAGCCGCATAGGCTTCTGCATCATCACATTCATAGAGGATAAAATAACGTCCTCCTGTAAGGTCAACCCACTGTTTTATTATATTTATACCTGCAGGTGGTTTCAGTTCCTTGAAATGTTCAATTACCTTGTCACTGAGAGTAGGTTCCCATGTACTAACATCCATATATAACATATTTTCAAATCCTCCATTTATATCAAGGAATGAGATAGATGGCTAACTATCACCCCACGGAACCCCATTCCTTATCAATAAATATTAAGAAAGTAGTATATAGGTTTTGTTGTTCAATCTTTTAGTAAACTGAAAAAGAGAAGCATTATGTTCTTAGATTATCATAAGAAAAGCAAAATAGGCGGGCCGGAAGGGATTTGAACCCTCGGCCTATGGATTAAGAGTCCATCGCTCTGCCTGACTAAGCTACCGGCCCATTTGTGCGGCCCTTCATAGGTATTACCTGAATATATACGTTTCGGCAAAAAGATAAAACAAAAACAGTACATAGCACTATTAAGGAACTAATTTATCACTTAATGAAGCGGGGAATAATTGTGGGCGAAACGGGTAAAACAAAACAATATTCTGCGGATATGTATTCCACCCTGGTCAAAAAAAGTAATGACGGTATAATAATAATTCAGGATGAGGTCATAATATTTGCAAACCCTAAGTTCAGGGAGATTATCGGATATACAGCCGAAGAACTTAAGGGAATGGATTTCAAAAAAATCTTTCCTCCTGAAAACATCAATATGATCAGCCAACGATATCATCGCAGGCTCAAAAAAGACCCTGATATCCCTGAAAGATATGAAACCGAAATGCTCAGCAAACAAGGATTAAGAGTACCTGTAGAGATTAGTGCATCTTACATAGAACACAACAACAGGCCTGCTGATATGGCAATAATCAGAGATATAACAGAAAGGAGGGATGCAGAACAAAGATTGGAACAATATACCAAAAACCTTGAAAAAAATTATCATATCAAAGAGCTATTTGGGGACATAGTAAGTCATGATCTGAAAAATCCTGCAGGAATAATTAAGGGTTACTCACAGTTGCTGATAGATAGAGAAGAGGATGCAGAAAAAAAGAAGATAGCCCTTACTATCAACAGGAATATAAACAGGATACTGGAACTTATTGAAAATGCATCTGTTTTTGTCAAACTAGATACACTCACAGACATCAAATTCGAAAAATCAGACCTTTCCATGATGCTCAAAAAAGTCGCAGATGAATATGCAGAAAAAATTCAGGAAAAGGACATTGACCTGAAAATAAATGATAGCGGTGAGTATCCTGCAAACATCCACAAATCAATCCATGAAGCATTTTCCAATCTCCTTTCAAATGCAATCAAATACGGACCTGAAAAGGGCCACATCACCATAGATATAATTGAAGAAAATGGCATGTGGAAAATACGTTTCATCGATGAGGGGAGGGAGTACCCGATGATAAAAGAGAAGTCATATTTGAAAGATTCGAAAGAGCAGGGTCATCTGTCAGTATAAAAGAAACCGGGCTTGGACTTGCAATTGCAAAAAAGACAACGGAACTACATGGCGGCCAGACTGGTGTTGAAGACAGGGAAGATAGAAAGGGGAGCATTTTCGGGATCACCCTCCCCTGTGCCTGATCAGGCGTGTTTTACCACACATTTATGCAGGCCGGTGACCTCCACAATATCACTGTTATCCGGACTCTGAATTATCATCTGTCCCTTGCGAAGATAA
>JASMTL010000089.1:0-3131 GCA_041694315.1 Methanosarcinaceae archaeon
AAGAAACTTCTTGCAGCGTTTGAAAAGAAACATGAACGAGAAAAAAAACCCGAGATCATTTCAGAGCATGGTGCCGATGACATATACCCGATAGTATCTGCAGCATCGATTATTGCAAAAGTCAGAAGAGATGAGCTTATCGGAAATATCAAAACATCTATCAATGAAGATTTTGGAAGTGGTTATCCATCTGACCCCAAAACTAAAAAATTCCTTCAGGAATGGATGGATAAAAATGGGAATTTACCCGATTTTGTCAGGCATTCCTGGAAAACCGCTGCAAAACTAAAGGGTAGCAGATGATTATTTCCGGCCAGATTCAACCATCGATTTAAAAATCAAAAGACCATCATCCGAACCTATAATAGTCTCCGATGCTCGTTCGGGATGGGGCATCATACCCAGCACATTACCCTTACTATTTATGATGCCTGCAATGTTATTACGTGAACCGTTTGGGTTGACATCTTCGGAAGGGTTGCCTTTTTCATCTACATATCTAAATACGACCTGATTATTATCCTCCAGCTGTTGCAGGGACGTGTCATCATGATAGTATCTGCCATCCTTATGGGCAATAGGGATGCGGATTACCTGACCCTTTGCATACATTGAAGTAAAGGGTGTATTCGTATTTTCCACCCTCAGGTACGACCATTCACATTTGAATTTGGGATAACTGTTTGTTGTGAGGGCTCCATCCAGCAGACCTGATTCAGCAAGTATCTGGAAACCGTTGCATATTCCCACCACCGGCTTGCCATTGTCGGCCAGTTTTCTCACAGCATCCATGATAGGTGTCCTTGAAGCAATTGCACCCGATCTCAGATAGTCCCCATATGAGAAACCACCCGGAATTACAGCGGCCTCATAGCCATCGAGTTTTTCCTCTTTATACCAGACGAGTTCGGCTTCGATTCCAAGTACATCCTGCAAGACATGCAGGACATCATTATCACAGTTACTTCCACCGAACTGTATGATGGCAATAGTCATTCTATTTCCCTCAGATCAATTGAGTAATCGTGAATTATGGGGTTTGCAATCAGTTTCTGGCACATTTGGTCAACAAGATCACGGGCATTTTCTTCTGATTCGGCATCAAGTTCAATGACATATCTTTTGGTGCTCTTAACACTCTCTGTATTATAACCCAGGTGACCCAGAGCACGTTTGATAGTAGTTCCTTCAGGATCCAGCATACCGGCCTTTAGATTGATGGTGACTTCTGCCTCATATAGCATATTAATCCTCAGCTGTGATTGTTAAGTAATCCAATCCTAGACATAAATGATTTGTTATATAATCCCTTCTATAGGCGCTGTTTTGCCCCCATCACCCGCTGTATAAAAGTAATATGAGTCAGGATTGCAATAAGTACAAGTGCCTGCAGGAGGAAACCTGAAAGTGCGCCGATGATAAGAATTATAATTCTTTCTGATCTTTCTGCCAGACCTATGTCAAGTTTGGATACACCTGCTGCTTCGGCACGTGCGCGTGTGTAACTGACAAGATATGAGCCGATCATTGCGAAGACACACCAAAGCCACCCTTCTATTAAAAATCCAGTCCCCTGAATTGTATTGTTTACAAAACCATAAATCATGCCTGCAAAAACAATAGCATCTGCATAACGATCACATACCGAATCAAGGACCCCTCCAAAAGCCGATGTTGTACCACTGGCACGTGCAACAGCCCCATCTAAAACGTCAAGTACCCCTCCCAGAATTAAAAAAAGGGCACCGTATAAAAGATTGCCTTTTGCGAATTCAAAAGCTGCCAGGAAACTTACAAAAAGCCCAATATAGGTGATGGCGTCGGGGGAGAGGGGGATTCTGGATGCAAATGGCAATACAGAATGACGTATGGAGTTTTTTAAATTGCCAAGTATTTCCATCCCTCTTCATAAATTGGTAGTATGATCGTAGAGATATTGGGATTTCACATATATAAAATTAAACACAAAAAATGGGTACTTAGTAAGTGGATGTTTGTTTTTTTTGCTGATTAAGCAGGGATATAGCTTTTTTCAGATAATTTTTTGCTTCTTCACATTCCGGATCAAGATTTAATACATGAGAAAAACATCGTGTTGCTTCATCATATGCCCCTTTTAAGAAATTTGATACACCCCGACAGTTCCACAGAATGGTTTTCTTTTCAGCAGAATCAGTTTCTCTGACATTTATCTGTTCATAACACATAAGAGCTTCTTCATATTTTTCCATGGTACAGAACATCATGCCTTTATTCAGCCATGCATTATCATAATCGGGGTCTATTTGCGTGGACCTGTCAAAACATTCAATTGCTTTTTCTGGCTATTTCAACTAGGAATAAACTATACCTCTATTGTACCAGATATCAGGATTATTTCCATCAAGTTCAAGAGCATGATCAAAACAATTGATTGCTTCCTGGTATTCTGTCAGGTCACTGTGGGCGATACCTTTATTCGTCCATACAAGGGCAATCGCTTCGTTGTCCCATATAAGAGAATCTTTTTCCACTTCGAGAACGCGGGAGTAGCAGCGAATCTTGTCTTCAGGATATTCGGCATGAAACCCAAGCTGAAACCATTTTTCTGCCGCCATTCCTTCCATTTATAGTATGCTCCTGACCACGCCAGATATAAAAAGTATAAGTACAAACATAAGGTAATTAGAAGTATAAAATACTTATTATCTATCCCTATAGTCATCCAAAAGGGACAGCAAAGAAGTTCAATTTTGTAGAATATACAAGCATAATCATTGTTGAATCATATACCCAATGCTTTAATCATACTTTTCTGAAATACTGACGTGATGTAACTGACAAATTTATATTGTGCAACTTTCCTATTTGAATTACAAACAGATAGAAAAGTATAAATTTTTTGGCTCCATTATATAGAGCAAAAATGAAATTATGAATAGAAGTCCAATCACTGATTCGACTTTAAGGGGGAGAAAATCAGGATAATAAAAATATATTCATAGTACAAAACATCATCCATAAACGGGGGCATTAAATTGATTTTCATCAGGAGTATATTACTACAATACATGATTTTTGCATTGATGTCAATAAACTTGAAAAAAAAATTAAACAACTTGAACAAACACGACCTGCTTGCCTGATCATAC
>JASMTL010000090.1:0-6861 GCA_041694315.1 Methanosarcinaceae archaeon
TCCACTCCTGCAATCTACAATGACAGGCTCTATGTTGGAAGCAGTGGGAAATTGAATTGCCTTGATGCTTCAGATCTTGATAAGATATGGGCATATGATGTAGATGGTGAGGTAAAATCATCTCCTGCTTTATCCAGTCACTATGATGCCGGAAACGGTGATGTTTATATCTACTTTACCAATAACGACGAGGACGGAAAGGTATATTGCCTCAAAGATTATGAGGGTAATACTGAACCACAATTAGAGTGGCTATATGGTGAATCCGGGAAAACAGATTGGTCACTTCCAGGTGTAGCAATTTCGGATGGCTGGTTATATTACGGCACTGACCAGAAATATCTCTTTGGATTGACCAACGAAGAGATACCTCCAGAAGATGATACTAGTGATTCATCATCCGGAGGGGGAAGCAGTGCAGGAGATACTGGTGAGCCTGCAGAAAACATCTTGGTAGATGACTCCTGTCACAAAATTGTTTCTATAGACAACAGGGCTGTTTTTGATTTTCCAGATGAAGGAATTTGCATAAAATCCGTTTCTTTTGATCCAAAAGTCAATGCTGGTTACAAAACTGCGACTGTAGAAGTTTTGAAAGATGCTTCTACCTATGCAGAACCAATTGATGGACATGTTTACAGTTATGTGAACATCTGGGTCGGGAAGGCAGGTTTTGCAACATCAAAGAACATCGAGAATGCAGAAGTTACTTTTAAAGTTTCAGAGGCATGGATCGATGAGAATGATATAGATACCTCTACAATCACCCTGAACAGGTATAATCAAGGTGCATGGGAAAAACTTGAAACCCAGCGTATGAAAGAAATTGATTCTGAAAAGGAACTTGGTTTTGCTTCAAAAACACCCGGTTTCTCTTCTTTTGCAATAACTGCTGAAAAAGAGGCCACAGAGAATGTTAACCAGCAGAAAGCAACCGAAGAAACCGATACTTCCGGTTCACAAGATAACGTTCCGGAAGAGCCAAGTGGGACAGATGAACAACAGCCAGAACAATCTTCCGAATCTGCAGAAAGTACGCCCGGGTTTGGTTCATTGCTTATGTGTATAGGTCTTCTAGCATCGGTATACTGTCTTCGAAGAAATAATAAGTTGTAAAGTTTCAGAGTGGCAAATGCCACTCTTTTTCTAATTTTTTAATTCATAGATTTTTGTTGTTAGTGTACATGGTAGACGGATGAGTATAATATGAATAAAAAAAGAAATATTGTAGGCATAATTTTTTTGATTATTTGTGTAACTGCTTTAATGATATCCACCTCTGTGGCAAATGATTGGTCCCAATTCCAGAAAGATTCCAGAAACGGGGCAGTTAGTTGCGGACCTGCGATAATTGAAGAACCGGATATATTGTGGAATATTTCATTACCGGAAAACAATGGAATAAATGTTCCACCGATTATTGGTGATAATACAGTGTATGTTTACACTACAAACGGTTCTGTGATTGCTTACGATAAATATGATGGCAATATGCTATGGAAATCTCAAACCTCCCGTGGTACTGCTCTTCAATCTTCAACCCCTGCTCTGGGTAATGGCAAGCTTTTTGTAGCAACCAATGATGGAGAATTATTTGCTTTTGATACAAAAACAGGTGACAAACTCTGGAAAATACAGGTAACAAGAAGTAATTTTGAATGTCCTGTAACCTATAACGATAACAAGATCTATGTTGGGGAAGGCCTTAAAGGAGGTGTTGGGAGCAAATATTATTATTGTTTCGATGAAAACGGTACTCTTCTCTGGAAACATTCACATAACAACTCCGCAGGTTTCCTTTGGAATGGAGTGTCTGTAGTGAATGATTTTGTGGTTTATACTACACATGAAGGAAAGGTTATAAGCCTTCTTCGGGAAAACGGAGAACTTGTTGATGAAATAAACCTTGCAACAGAAGATGTAACTTTTTCAAGGACTGACCCCGGGATGTTTCGCTCTTCAATCACCTATCATGAAGGCTACCTGTATACCAGCTCTGAAAGAGGTCAACACAAAGGTTATGTCTGGAAAATAGGTTTTGATGAAGAAAGTGGTCACTTCAAAAATGATGGTTGGTCCACACAGAATGGTTTCAGTACTTCCACTCCTGTAATATACGGAGATAGGGTTTTTGTCGGGCAGGGGGAACATGGATACTCCGGCAACCTTTCATGCCTGAATATTACTGATGGAAATATTCTCTGGTCTTATCCTGTGAATGCAGGAGTCAAGTCTTCTCCGGTAGTTGCCACTGAAAGTGAGAACGCATATATTTATTTTACAGAAGCAAAGGAAGATGGTTCCCTTTACTGTCTGGATGATGCCGGTAACTTGGGCTGGCAATACAATCCGCCGGATAAAGGTTACATACTGCAGGGTGTGGCTATGTCGGACGGCATGATCTATTTTGGAACGGATGCAGGTTACCTTTATTGTCTGGGAAAAGATATCTCCGAAGATTGGACACAATTCCACAAGAATGCACAAAATACCGGTTTTTCCCCTTCGAATGCCCCTAGCACCAACCATACTCTCTGGATTAGCGATGATATAGGCGCGGTTCCCGGTTCATCCCCTGTAATAGCAGAGGGTAAAGTGTATGTTAACTGTGGGGACTATGTCAAATCGCTGGATATTAACACGGGTGAATTCCTTGCAAATCACAGTAGTGGAAGTACGAAATATAATTCCATAGCATCGCCGGCATATAATGAGGGACGTGTATGGTGTGGTTTGCCGGAGTCTGCAAATAGTGGTACCACAATTGCACAGGGGAAACGATTCGAAGGTGTCTGGAGCGGTTCATATTATTGTTTTGATGAAGTTACGGATGAGATTTTGTGGAATTTTTCAGTAACAGGTAATGTGCAGGGCACACCGGCATACTCTGAGGAAAAGGTTTACCTTACAAGCTGGAAATATGGGGAAGACAATGCAGGACATGTTTATTGTGTGGATTCGGACTCAGGCCAACAAATATGGCATCAGGATTCAATAAAATACAATTCCTGTGGCTCTCCTGCAATATATGGGGATATTGTCTATGTAACGACTTTCAACTTCTATGGTATGGGGGAGCTATACGCGTTAAATAAGAATAATGGTTCTATTTTATGGAACAAATCTATCCAAAGAACGGACTCGACACCTGCAGTGGCTTATGGAAATGTGTATGTTGCCGGGGGATGCTATGGTTACAGTGATATGCAAACCTACTGTTTCGATGCTATAACAGGAGAGCTTGTATGGAACACAACTACAGAAGAAGGCATAGGAGATTGGCTAAGTTCTGTTGCTGTGGCCGATAGTAAAATATATGTTGGCAAAGCGGTTGAACCTGAAGAGGGTTATACTGCTTATGGTGGAACCTATGCACTTGATGCTTTCACAGGGGACATTATATGGGAATCCAGTAAGGGCGGCTCTTCTCCTGCAATTTATGATAGTAAATTATATACTATTGCCGGAGGAAAGGTCTATGCTTTTGGAGATGCTTTACCAGTAAGTAAGTCTTCTGAAAATAGCTTGCCGGGTTTTGGGCTTGTATCAGGATGTGCAGCTATATTCATGTCTGTGATATATATGGAAAGAAAGAGGAGAAAGTAATCTTTCTCTTCTTATATATTAACATGATATGTAAGAACTAGATCAATTCTTGAAATTTTGTCGACATCTAGTTACTATTAAAAATTGTTTTTATCAACTTCCTTTTTAGCGATTTCTTTTATCCTCCTGATAATTGACTCCAGTCCATTCGATCTTGCGGGTGAGAGATTTGATTTCAATCCGATTCTTTCAATAAAGTACAGGTCGATGTTTGCAATCTCCTGGGGATGCCGATTGTTTACTACCCTGAGTAAAAGGGCCATGATCCCTTTGGTTATCATGGCATCACTATCGAGATTAAAGTTCAGTTTGCCATCTCTCTTATAACTTTGAATCCAAACTCTGGATTGGCATCCGCTGATTGAATTTTCGTCGGTCCTGGAATCTTCATCCATGGGTTCAAGTTTTTTGGCCAAAGCGATAAGGAGGTCATACCTGTCAAGCCATTCAAGGCCATCAAATTCCCTTATTATTTCATCCTGGATAGCATCTGTCACGTGTACATCATCTCTACTTTTTCAATCCCTTCAATAAGCCTGTCCACATCTTCTTTTGTATTATACAATGCAAAACTTGCCCGTACTGTCCCTTCTATTGCGAGGGATTCCATCAATGGCTGGGCACAATGATGGCCCGTTCTGACAGCTACTCCCATCTTATCCATTATCAGGCCGACGTCATAATGGTGAACCTGGTCCAGATTAAAGGAGATTGACCCGCACATCCGGTCAGTATTTCCGTAAACAGTCACATTATCCATCTCCAGCAGTCTGTCTCTTGCGTAAGAATAAACGTCACTCTCATGCTTTTCTATTTTATCCAGGCCTATTTTTTGCATGTAATCAATTGCTGCACCCATGCTTATTGCTCCTGCAATGTGCGGTGTGCCTGCTTCATATCTTAAAGGAGGCTCTTGGTATGTTGTTTTTTCAAGACTTACTTTATCAACCATACCTCCTCCGCCTTTTGCCGGCATGAGATCACTGAAGCGATCGCTTGTATAAAGCATTCCCACCCCGGTATCTGCATACATCTTGTGACCCGAAGCAGCCAAAAAGTCACAACCGATATTTTTTACATCCAGGGGCAAATGCTGTATTGACTGGGCTGCATCCACCAGAACCGGGACATCATGATCCTTTGCAATTTCAGTTATCTTCTTGATATCGTTTACAGAACCAAGAACATTTGAGACATGACTTATAGCAATCAATTTTGTCTCCTTTGTGATATCTATAGAATCCAGCAGCAAATTGCAATCCTCATCCATCTGAATTGCCCTTAGTTTTGCTCCTGCCATCTGCCAGGGAACGATATTTGAGTGGTGTTCCACACCTGTTACCAGGACTTCATTTCCCTTTAAGGAAGGTTCAAGCGAACGTGCGACCTGATTTATAGCATCGGTAGTCCCGGCAGTAAATGTCACTTCACCGGGGTTGCGAGCACCTATGAAGTCACTTACCTTTTTCCTTGCTTCTTCATACCTCTCACTTGATCTTTCGCTCAGGTAATGTACGCCTCTATGGATATTACTGTAATCTGTCTTATAAAAATCAGATATGGTATCAATCACAGAGTTTGGTTTCTGGGTTGTTGCTGCGTTATCAAGATAAACCAATTGTTTTCCATAGACTTCTTTATCAAGTATTGGGAAATCTTTTGCAAAACCTGTCATTGTTTCACCATTTCAACAAGGGAGAACCATTTCTTATCATCGTTAAAGATGCTTTCCACAGAAAGTCCTGCAGCATTTGCCATTTTATTGATACCGTCAACAGTATATTTATGGGAGTTCTCTGTGTGAATGGTCTCGCCTTTATTGAATACTATCTGATTTTTTAAGAAGGGGCTTGTTACTTCCAGGTCTTTCTTTGCCTTCAGGTGCATCTCGATTCGGGAATATTTTTTATTGAAGAATGCAACATGCTCAAATTCCTCCGGATCGAAATTAGTCATAAGGTGATCATTTGCAACATTCAGTATGTTCTTGTTGAATTTTGCAGTAATCCCCTGGCTGTCATTATAGGCTTTTTCGATGATGTCAATATCTTTTACCATATCCACTCCCAGAAGAAGCCTGTCGTTATTATTCATGACTTTGCCAAGGTCTGTCATGAATTTCATTGCTTGTTCTTCAGTAAGATTACCGATTGTGCTTCCGAAGAAACAGAAGAACCGTCTCCTTTTTGCAGGGATTTTTTCAATATGCCCAAGGAAGTCGGCAGTAATCCCATGGATATTCATTTCAGGATACCTGTCCTGAAGATTACAGGCAGATTTCTCTATAGCTTGTTTGCATACATCAACCGGGTAATATACTATAGTCCGACGAATCTCTTCTGGTACTTCATCGAGAAATACAGAAATCTTTGAACAGTCCCCGCTTCCAAGCTCTACAAGATCGCAGTTTTCCAATTCATGTTTCAATTTTTGAGCAGTTGACCTGAGCAATGGGACCTCGACCTTTGGAGGATAATATTCGTCCAGTTTGGTGATTGTTTCAAATAACTCAGACCCATGATGGTCGTAAAAATACATAGAAGGAAGTGTTTTTGGATTTCCCCTCAGGCAATTGATGAGCTCTTCGCGGATGGAACTTTCTCCAACTTTGGGCATAAAATCGTCTATGATCATTTTTCAGGGACCCCGGTTTCAAAAGGAAGGTTATTATTGCTCCATTCAAACCATCCGCCGTCATAGACAGCTGCTTTATTCCAGCCCATGAGCCAGGCATTAAGGAAGGCTTCACTGCCCCTCCAGCCAGTTCCACAGTAGAATGCATTGCGCTTGTCGGGGGTGACTCCGATCTTCTTCCACTTAGCTGCAACTTCCTGGTATTCACGCATGGTATGGTCCAGATTCCTGTAGTTTTCCATGTGGTAGGCATCTGTTCCACAGTCACCGAATACCGTTCCCGGAATCCTCCCCTTCTTTTCAATATAATTATAACCACTTACTTCCCCTATATATTCTCTCCAGCTTCTGACACTCACCAGGTTTTTATCAGGGGATGCGAGAATCTCTTTTGCTTCTTCAAGATCAACAGCAATTTCCGGCTTTTGCGGTATGTCAACTCCAAACGATACTTTCTCATTTTTAGAAGGAACTGTAGTTATTTCATAATCAGAATCCAGCCATGACTGAAGACCGCCATTGAGTATGCGCACATCTTTCACACCTGCATAAAGCATGATGAAAGCACATCTCATTGCACCGAGATGGCCTGCGCTGCTTCCCGGGAACGGATCATCATTA
>JASMTL010000091.1:0-9873 GCA_041694315.1 Methanosarcinaceae archaeon
CTCCGATCTTCTTCCACTTAGCTGCAACTTCCTGGTATTCACGCATGGTATGGTCCAGATTCCTGTAGTTTTCCATGTGGTAGGCATCTGTTCCGCAATCACCGAATAATGCTCCCGGAATCCTTCCTTTTTTCTCGATATAATTATAACCACTTACTTCTCCAATATGCTCCTTCCAGCTTCTGACACTTACCAGGTTCTTGTCAGGGGATGCAAGGATCTCTTTTGCTTCTTCAAGATCAACAGCAATTTCCGGTTTTTGAGGTATTTCAATTCCAAAAGACACTTTTTCATTTTTAGAAGGAACTGTAGTGACTTCATAACCAGCATCAAACCATGACTGAAGACCGCCATTGAGTATGCGCACATCTTTCACACCTGCATAAAGCATGATGAAAGCACATCTCATTGCACCGAGATGGCCTGCGCTGCTTCCCGGGAACGGATCATCATTATTTGGTGAAGAGAATTTTCCATAAAGTATGACTGTTGTGTCATGTGCTATGCCTGCCTCTTCCAGTGCATTCTTTAATTCCTCAGGTGAGCGGCGATTCCATGTCTCTGGAGACTCAAGGGAGTTTGTATCAATTGGGATTGCTCCGGGAATATGGCCTTCATCATAATCCGAAGGGTTCCTGTAATGAGAATGACATATCACGAATTTATTATTATTGTATTTGGGAGCATTATTTGTTGTGATCAATTGGTTAAGCCAATCCGCTGAAACCAGATGCTTATATCTTTCAAGATGCTCCATGGGCAAATCTTTTTCTGCCCATTCATAAAAATCGTTGAAAACAGTTACGTCGGAGTATCCGGCCCTTTCAAACTGTTTTGCTACTTCTTCTACTCTCTGGCTGTCATACCCATAAATTACCAGAGAATCCTCTGGCAGGATTCCTTTAACTCTGACTATCTCTATCCAGTCAATATAGTGTAGCCATTTATAGGGCAGTGACTTTGCGCCCTTTATGTGTCCGCCTCTTGCCTCTGCCCCTTCTTTCCATCCATTATAGGCGTCAATGGATCTTATATCAATTACCTTATAGTAGTCCAAGTCTTCTGCTAACTGTTTAGTTGTAATTTTCCTCATACTGTATAATTGGTTTAAATCTTTATATATTATGGGGATTCAATTTGAAAAAATCGTCTTTTACAAGATTTTCTGGTATCATCTAGGTGTATTTTATGATCTAACAATTACAAAATAATATGCGGAATTATAGGTAGGCTAGAAAACCACAACTTCTAAAAATTAATAAACTTTATATGATTCAGTTTAAAAAAATCAGTTATATTAATTATGCATCTAGCTTATCATATTGAAAAGGTGTCATGGTTAAAATTAATTGAAATCTATTTAAGATAAACTGGAAAATAAAGATATTAAATTTGAGTTTTTGCTAAAATTATATAAATAACTTTATTTTCTAATTTTTAGGTAATTAAACATCCCCTATGCTATAAATGGACTTTACACAAATTCACGATTTAATAGCTGAAAAAATCAGATTACAGCAATCTTTCCTGCCTCTGTTATCGAATACTCATCTTTTTCTTCGATATATCCCATGGCCTTAAGATCACACAATTGGTTGTATGTCATTCCCCTGGGATTTTGATATTCCAATGTTGACTGCAATGGTCTTGACCTACTTGATGGCCAACTGGATCTGTTCAAGGATCAACTACTTACATCACGATACATGATGCCATAAACGCAGCAAATTATAGCAATACGACCAATGTTTATCCTGGAACTTACACAGAAAATGTGGACGTGAGCAAAAAACTAAACATAATCTCCGAATTTGGAATCGCAAGGGAGATGAAAGAGAATGAAGAGAATGAGAAACAGAGACTAATTCTTATAAAATGTACCCCTCTGTGACACCACCACCGGCCCAACTGCTGGGTTCTGCAGCAAATGCGGCATGACATTAACTGCCAAAAGTATGGTGAACATACAGATAGTGGCGATGAGGTATTGACATTACTGATGGATACCATCAAGCATAATACTGATATGCTTATTAGAGATTTACAGGAAAACAAAAAGAAAGTCTGGTAATTGAAAAAGAAGATTATAACAAGGATTCTGCAATTGGCCGTAAAAAATATTAATATCGCCTTCAGTGGGGACTATTATGAGAAAGCCAATATCTTTATTCAGAGGGAAAGCAGGAAAAATGCTGCCACTAGCAGCAGTACTATTTCTCCTGATAGGATTTGTGCTTGGAGTAGGTTTGATGACATTTTTTTATCAGGGAGGCAGTACTGTTGATTTTGCCGGAGAAAATAGTATAGACAATGTAACATATGCAACAAGTTCCAATAAAAATTCAAGTGAAACATATAAAATATTATATCAACAAATTATTGACTCTGTGGTTTCTGTAAAAGTACAGGGAGAAATAAACGGAAATCAATTTAAAAGTGGAGGATCGGGATTTGTTTACGATGAAAAAGGACACATAATTACAAATCAGCATGTTGTGGATAATGCTGATTCAGTAGAAGTATATTTCAGCAACGATATCGTAAGAAAAGCCAAGATTATTGGGACCGATAAATATTCTGATATTGCAGTTTTGAAGGTAAAAGAAGATCCTTCTAATAAAAATTTCACAGCTCACCCACTTCCAATGGCTAATTCATCCGAAATAAAGCCCGGACAAATAGCTATGGCTATAGGCACACCACATGGACTTGAAGGTAGTGTAACTCATGGTATAATTAGTGCCACAGGAAGAACAATGTCTACTTCCAATGGATTTTCAATCCCAAACATGATACAGACAGATGCCCCTTTAAATCCAGGAAATTCTGGAGGCCCTTTAGTTGACCTTTCAGGTCAGGTAGTTGGTGTAAATAGAGCAAAGAGCGGGGATAATCTTGGGTTTGCTATCCCTTCCAATAAAGTCCAAAGAGTTGCGAATGCTATAATTGAAAAAGGTGAATATGAACATTCATGGCTGGGGGTGCAGATGCTTCCTGTAAGTTCTAAAATGGCAGATTTTATGAATCTCAATGATGAAGCTGCAAGAGGTGTTATGATCGCTGCCGTCATTGAGGATGGACCGGCCTATGATGCCGGGTTGAAAGGTGCTAAAAGTATAGAAATCGATGATCAAATGGCTTTTGTCAATGGTGACATCATAGTTGCAATCGATGATAAAAAGATGTATGAAAGTGATCAAATAATTACCTATATCGACAAAAAAAGGCCATCAGAGACTATAGAGGTTGATTACTATAGAAACGGAGAAAAGATGACAACGGAGGTGAAACTGGGAACTAGACCAAATTGATTTATATTTTAAAAACAGAATGTTTTTACTTTTTATTTTATATTTTTATTTAAAAAATATAATTGAGAGGAAATTGTTAACTTTGATTGTAGCAGATATAATTTCCTTCAAAATAACGTAGGTTTTTAATTCTTAGAAGCATTACCATCTCCAGTAGAATTCTCAAAGCTAGTAGAGGTAGTATTCGCTTTTTCAATGGATTCCACTGTTATATCAAAAACTACATTTTCACCTGCAAGTGGAGAATTGGCATCCAATACAACATGAGTACTATTTACGTCCTTTATTGTAATGATACCCATCTGTGTTTTCAGTTTTTTACCTTCTGAAGGGGTTGTATTTGTACCGGTCACATTTTGGTACTTGTCAATCGTGACAGCCTGTACAAGATTATTCTTATAGGGTCCAAAAGCTTCCTTTGCTGAAAGGTTCAAGATCTTTTCCTCTCCTTCAACCATACCTATAACCCCCTCATTGATACCAGAAAGCATTTTTTCTGAGCCAACTTTAAATTCAAGTGGAGATGCCGGTGGAGTTATATTATTTTTTACAGCAATTTCTTCAATGGATGTTTCAATAATATTACCATTTTCATCCATCAAAGTATAATTCATTGTAATAATATCGCCTTTTTCAACAGATTTCTCTGTCGAAAGATTGCTTATTTCGGCACAACCGCTAAAAAGGACAATACTTCCAAGCAATGCCAAGGTTATGAGCAGATTTTTTCGTATCATCATGGCCGCCAATGAATCCCAAACTAATATTTTTTTTGGTAATTGCCATAATCTAAAAGAGCAGTTAATTTTTCTAAAATATTACAACTTTTTTGAAATATAACATATAGAAACATTATACTAATTTCTAGAAAATAATCCATGATTCTTATATACATATAAACCCATGACAATGATAAAAGATCAGTACAAACAAAATCAAGGAACTTTTTTACTATAAAAACAGTTGTGTATTAATCATATTTAAATGGAATGAATGGCATCAAAATGGGGTTATACATATAGTAACTCAATGATGCTGTATAAACTGACATTGGAGAAGAACCATGATAAGTTACCTGCTTATTATTCTTGGAATCGTCTTTCTATATATGGGAGGTAACTGGTTTGTTGAAGGGGCGTCTGCCCTTGCCAAACGGCTTGGTATATCTTCATTGGTAATCGGTCTTACAGTTGTCGCATTCGGAACATCTGCACCAGAACTTATTGTAAACATTATGGCTTCCTTTCAGGAAAACAGCGGAATGGCATTTGGAAATATTATAGGGAGTAACCTTATCAATACTCTTCTAATATTAGGTCTTGCGGGGGTAATAGCGCCTTTATCTGTACAAAGTTCAACTGTTTGGAAAGAAATTCCTCTCTCAATGCTTGCTGTCCTTGTTTTGGTGGTCTTATCAAACAAAATTGCTTTAGCTGATGATTCAATAAATGTCCTTACTAGAGTGGATGGACTCATATTGCTTTTTTTCTTTTTAATTTTCGTGTATTACATATTTGAATCCATAAAAAACAATAAAGTCAGTCCTTCCAACAAAGTCGAAAAATATTCGGGGATGAATATTTCACTCATGCTTATAGGTGGATTGACTTCATTGATCATAGGTGGAAGAATGACTGTGGATGGTGCAGTTTCTATTGCAAGAGATATGGGGATTAGTGATTTTCTTATATCTTCAACAATAATAGCAGCAGGGACGTCATTACCAGAATTGGTAACTTCGGTTTCTGCTGCTATTAAAAAGGAAATGGACATATCCATGGGAAATATAATAGGTTCGAATATTTTCAACATCTTCCTTGTAATGGGAATTTCTTCAACGATTTCTCCTTTGATGGTGCCCACAGGTGTCAACACAGATCTAAGTATCCTGGCCATAGCAACGTTTTTGTGTTTTTTATTCATGTTTACAGGAAAAAAACACAGCTTAGAAAGATGGGAAGCAATAATTTTTGTGACGATGTATATAGGATACGTCCTTTTTATTATACAAAGGGGTTAAATTCATCCTACTAACATCATCAAATAACCTGAAAAGATAGGTAGTATAAGATTGTCATTTTCCAAAAGGTTGAGTACTTGCCTCATAGAAGAATTAGTCTTCATGTCTCTCCCGATTATGCTTTCCAGCAGCATACTTCCTGTACTTGCTACAAGTGCCTGCAGAGATGAAACAAAAAATACTGCTCCTGAAAAAGCAGCTAATGCTCCTACAATTGTTCCTTCAAATGATTTCCTTTTGGAATAGGGCAGTTTATTTTTACCGATCATTTTTCCAGAAATCGTTGCAATCCCATCTCCCAGGGCAGTTATCGCGATTGAAGCATAGAGGATAGAGGTTGGAAAAAGTAACAGCGATATGCTAATACCAATGTGCAATAAAAGTGTTGGTTTTAAAGGAATGTAATTCTCATGTCGACGACTCCAACGTTCTGTCATTTCACAAACGGGTTGGTAATGCATTTTGCGAAGAATTAAAACTACTAGTATTGCAAAAACATATAACAATGTAAGCAGTATTAAAATTTCAAGTGCAAAATCACCTGAAATGTATATAAGTGGGATATACAGAAGACCTGAGAGTACATGTATGGCTTTACGTTCCAGGTCACCCTTTAGATCATGATTCAAGTTTTCTTCTCCAAACATTGATTGTATATATTAAATCCAATAGATAATATTGAAGCTGATGGAAATTTAATATTAATCGAAATATCAATTTACATAATAGCCGACAGGTAAGACTTAGTTAGTCTTACCTGAATTGGCCAGAACAACCATTTTATCCCCTTTTTCAATGATGTTTTCAAGCGGGGGGTTAACCATGTTTTTCCCATTCCTGTTCAAAGCAAGAAGTGTCATTCCTCTATTTACTCTCAGGTGCATTACTGCATCCTCAATTGTTTTGCCGTGCAATTCTGCAGGGAAGTTAACTTCTATAACATCGTGACCTTCAAGGGAGCTGGTTATATCTGATATCAGATCCACGACATTGGGTTCATGGACACCTGATGCAAGTAACCGGCCGGTTACAGAATCGGTATTGATAACATGATTTGCACCTATAGTTTTTATAGTCTCCACTTTTTCTTCAGACACAATAGTTGCAATGATGTTTGCATCAGGGTTTAATTCCCTAACCATTGCTGTGGCGAGGATGGTTGTACTGTCATTTTCAGTTGCAATAATAGCATGACTGGCAGTTTCGATATTCGAATTCCTTAACACCTCTTTTTCCAGAGGGTCTCCCTTTACAAAGTGAACCCTTTCTTTGAAAGGATTTGTTTCATACAATTCTGAAACAAGGCAGATTTCATACTTCTTGTCCATCTCCATTACAATTGATTTTATGATCTCGTTGGAATCTCCAAGCACAACCACATGATTTTGTTGTTTTGATCGGCTCAATCCTCTCACCTTCTTTCGATGTATGTCATAAACCAATACAGCTGCTGTAGGTAGCATCAGGACCCCGGTAACCATAAAAGGGATATAAAGATATCTTGCAAGAGAAGAAGAGGGAGCCACATCTCCAAATCCCACGGTCGTCAGGGTTGCAACTGTGCCGTATATTGCCTCATTTAAGGTTTTCCCGTCTATCATATAGAGAATAAGAATCTGGGCTATGGCACTTACAAGAAAAACAGCTGCGACTTCCCGTTCACGGTATTCTTTTCCCTTCACTAATCCAAGGATGGACTTCTTAATTTTCCTAAGCGGCCAGAGTACCATATTAACATTTGAAATTCACATGCATTTATTTAAAAATTATCCTGCAACCGGCTCTGTAGAAAACCACATTTGAATAATTACTGAAATAGAAATATACTTATCAAGATTATGAGATAACAACTTTCACTTAATTTTTTCAACCCAATTCCTGTGTTTTTTTGGAATTTATTTACCAAATCTATCTATAACATTACTTTTCAAAATAATTTTCTGCACTATATTATTTATATGCAACCATTTTATGATTCATTTTTTCACTCCTACCTATATCCCCAAAATAAAATGCGGCTGCCGGGATTCGAACCCGGGTTCTAAGCTTGGGAAGCTCAGGTCATAGCCACTAAACCACAGCCGCTCAATCAAGATTCAATGGATTCTATAGCTAATAAAAGTTTCGTGGGGGAAGGCATTGCCCTCTGCCCCTTATTCTTCAGTGTATTTGTCGATGATCTCCTCAAAGGAGTCAACCACATAGGAAAGATTGTCCCTGCCAACCTGATAGGTACTCAGTTTGAAATACTTGGTGAGCCCACCCTTGATACCGTGGATATTCCGCTTCTTGAGTTCCTTGTACAGGAAATACCTGCCTTTCTTGGCGGTCTTGGAGATCTCATAGAACGGCGGGGTTTCAAAGAACATCAGGTCATGATTGTGGGGTTTCTGTCCCACCTGGATAAGCCCGAGTTCTTCCACTTTTTCCGAGAACCAGCGGGCATTGGCAATTTCTTCCTCCCAGTGTTTGGTACGCTCCACAACCTGGGGGAATGAGGCAATCATTGTCATCAGGCCGGCACCCCTGGAGGTACAGCCCAATAGCTCGATTTCCTTTTTCTTATGGGTGGGAGATTTCCTCAAAACGGTATCTGCATATTCTTCCTGTACACCCAGCAGGCCAATAGGGCCGGATGATGCCATTGACTTGTGCCCACTGGCGGCTATGAAATCGGCTCCCAGTTTCTTTGCATCTATAGGCATCCTGCCCACGGAATATGCGCAGTTTAGAAGCAGTGGTACATCATACTCGTGGCATATATCTGCTACTTTCTTTGCATCTGCCAGATTACCGTAATTGCCGTCAGGATAGGTCAACAGAGCCAGTGCAGGAGGCTTGCCCTGGCTGGCAACCTTTTCGATAGCCTGTCCGTAGTCTTCAGGATCAATAGAATATTCAGGATTCCCGGAGCTTTCCACCTTCTCTATTTCCAGATCCGCCCTCTGGGCTGCAACATAAGAGGAATAGTGAGCCAGCCCGTCAAGTACAACAGTATCACCGGGTTTACCTATTGAGTGCATCACCACAAACTTAGATTCCCGGGCGCCATGTGTGAGCCTGACCTCATCAGTACCTATGAACTCGGGAAGGGCTTCATGAACAAACTCATTCACTGGAGGCTTCTTTATGAGGTCCAGGACTCCGCCACAGAAATCACAGATCGAATAACCGTCTCCCCATTCAAGCAGGGCTTTGCGTGCATCCTCTGTCAGGATACCTCCGGTTTGCAAGGGATCGATATTAATGGCATCCTTTGGCCCCCTTTCGATAAAACCAAATTTTTTCAGTTTATCTTCATCAAGTGACATACCGGCCCGGGTCTCCTGCCAGATTATGCGAGGGCTTTTTCAAAAACACCACTGAACTCATCGCATTCTGCTGTGAGTTTCACCGCTGCATCCCTGATTGCCTGTACAGGGTCTTTGCCATCGGTCCTTACATAGAAGACCGGCTCACTGATACTTACGTGAAGCATATCGTAACTTGCTATGTCCACATGCTCATCTTCAAGCAGGAAATGCTTAAGCATATTAAGCAGGGTGTGACTCTCTCCTTTTATTTCTACTTTGATCTCATCATCCTTTTTCTCAATGATTTTCAGTTCCATAATAAATCTCCTGTCCCCATTGTGTTAGATTATTCCTGTTCCATAATCAGCTGAAAGTTTACGCTTTTCAATCCTGCCACAGGCGGGGCATTTCAGTTTTCCCTCTTCAATAGCAAGGGGTTCACCACACCTGCCACAAATTGCGGACATAACTCCCAGTTCCTTGGCAGCAATGCTCAGGCGCATGCTATCAGTATCAATCACCTTTGCCTTAACAACATCCATAAGAGCAAGTTCATTGGATATGTTCTTGACGTAATCTTCCTTGATATTTGATATGTGGATGGCGGCAATTCCGGGATTGTTGACTTCCCTTTCACCATGGCCTTTTATGGCTGCTATCTGTACAAGTGCCATTGAATCACGTACATTCACCACATTGCCGACTACAATATCATCTTTCTTTATTACAGGAGGAAGTTCGGATGTGGCCCGCACGGAAACACTACGTTTTTTCCTGTCAATCTCAACATGTCCTGTCCTGGTTGAATATATGTTCCCTCTTAATGTATAGGTCCCTTCCCCGGCTTCATACTCTTCGTTAGTACCAACAATATCACCGGGCAGCACAAATTGCTCTTCAATGTGCTTTTCAGCTTCTTCTTTGAGATGTTTCTGGGGTTTCTCTTTTTTCAGGTTCTCAGTATTTTCCCCTTTTGCCTCTCTCTTTTCCTTTTGCTGGCCCTTAGTTTTGGGATTTTGATTTTCTTCTTTTTCATCCTTCTTTGAAGAACCTTTTATTTTCCTTCTGGTGGCCTTCTTCTTATTGCGTATCCTAATAATAATCCCTCTTAGTTTCAGTAATTATGATGTGATAAGGAGTTTATTCTGTATATTTCTACCTCAATTCGTTCTACATCTTTTTTATGGAATTTAAATGTTCTTTTTAGCGGGAAAGATGTAGTATACCACTCGGTAACAACTGATGGCTT
>JASMTL010000092.1:0-4072 GCA_041694315.1 Methanosarcinaceae archaeon
TATCCATCACGCTACTTACAAAGACATTAGAGAACAGTATCCACAACTTCCTTCTGCACTTGTTCAGGGTGCAAGGGATGTTGCCTGTGAAGCACTCAAGGCTGTTAAGAAAATGCGCCTTCCTGTGAGTAAACCTTTCTCTGCAATCAGATACAATAAACGTGTTATCCGTATTATTTTTGAACATGGATTTGCTTCTATTGCATCTGCTGATGGCAGAGTGAAGGTCCACTTTACACTCCCTGAATACTACAAACAATATATCAATTGGGAAATCAGGAGTTCTACACTTAGGTATGACACAGCAAACGATGTGTTCTATCTGCATGTAACTCTTCGAAAAGAATCTCCTGAACCAACTGGTAATACTGTTATGGGTGTAGACAGAGGGATTGTTAATGTTGCTGTATGTTCTAATAATGTCTTTTTTAACAGTAAAGAGGTCAAAAACACAAGGGCCAAATATGCACATCTCAGGCAGGAACTTCAGTCCAAAGGCACCAAATCTGCTAAACGTCTCTTGAAGAAGATTCGCAGAAAGGAAAGACGGTTTGTGACTGATGTTAATCATTGTATTGCCAAAGAAATTGTCAATATGCCTTATGATGTGATTGCTCTTGAAGATTTGACAAGTATTCGTGTCCAGAATCGAAAGGGTAAGAATTTTAACAGGAAACTCAGCAATTGGAGTTTTTATCAACTGGAACAGTTTATTCGCTATAAGGCAGAAGCCCTTGGAAAACGGGTTATTTCTGTTGACCCCCGGTATTCCAGTCAGAAGTGTTCCAAATGTGGACATACTTATAGGGGAAACAGGGATGGTAGTTCTTACCGTTGTCGCAATTGTGGATTTCAAATACATGCTGACCTCAACGCTGCACGAAACATTGCTCATGCAGGTATAACTTGCCTGAGTAGGCTGTCTGTCAACCAGCCGAATGTAGGGATGAGTACTGTACAGGATACAGCACAATGATTTACTTACAAGCCCCTTCCGGCAGGGAGGGGTAGTTGACCTATCATTCCCTTATCTCATCAAAAACCAGTTCTTCCCACTCACGCACTCCAAGTACGATCTCAAATTCAGGGGGAGTTAACATGGGGGACGGGAATCTCCCTGCCTCGTCGATTGCAATCCTGGGACATGCAGTATTGACATATGCATCCGCCTGGAATTGCAGAAGCTGGTCGGGTGTTATGAGATCCATTGTTACAATTGATGCCTCTTTTCCTTTTTCCCTGGCAATGTCCCTTATATTCCTGGCAAGTTCCATTCTTTCCTGACCGGGTTTAGTGGACACCAGTATACAGAACCTCTTTCCTTCCATGGTTTTTGCAATTGCTGCATATCTCTGTTTCATGATTTTCTTGAGGTCGATGTACTCGATTGATGAAGTAAACGGATTTGCACAGAGTACGGGTTTGCCTGTTGAAAGGGCTATACCCAGAGGATGAAACTTCCCGCCGCCAATATACAGGTATTCTTCACAGGTTATGTCATATGCAGCTGAAAAATTGCAGCCAAGTACCTGTCCCGGATGCACGATCCTTCCATCTCCTTTTCCGATAATGGTTTCGAATCCTTTTTTTTCAAGGATTTTCCTGACTTCTTCCAGTTTATGCACGTGCTGTACAGTCGTAAGGAGGCCTATCCTTTTTCCTTTAAGTTTGTCTGCAGCCTGAAAAACCACATTACTTATATCGAGGTGTGAGGGTGCTTCAACATAAACTACATTTTCAAAAGGTTCAAGCCTGGAATGGCCGAAGTGGAATACAAGATCGGTATCTTTGACAAGTTGTATATCAAGATCACATGCCCCATAACAGGGGTTGCCTGAAATGAGAGTTTCTGCATCGGTATTATCCTCTATATATCCCGCGATCTTCATTGCCTGGCGTTTGAAGCCTTCAGGCAGCTGGAGGCCGACCTTTGTGGCTTTTTCCTGAACAATCATATTAACAATGGATTCCAGGTCAATGTCAAAATTCTCAATTAGTTTCACCGGTGTCCTCCAGTATTGAAACCCCGTCCTCATTCACAGCTATATCTACAAGTGTTTTGACCCTTATTCCTTGTCCTGCAAGTTGCTGTACACCATCTCCCCTACCTATAATAACTACTATATCGCTTATAGTAACTCCTTTTTCTTCCAGGGCCTTTACCAGAAAGCGCAGGGTACCTCCTGTGCTGATTACGTCATCAACAAGCAGTATACGTTCACCTTTTTCAACGCCGTTTATATAAAGTTCACCTTTAGAATATCCTGTGCTCTGGGATATCCTTATTTCACCGGGCAATTGGTATTGCCTTTTGCGCACGATAGAAAATGGGATGCCTGTTTTCAGGGATATTGCTGTTGCAAGGGGGATTCCCATCGCTTCAATAGACAGGATCCGGTCAACGTTTATATCGCAGTACTCTATGATGTAGTCACTGATCTCATCAAGCAGTTTGGGATCTATTGCAGGTACACCATCTGTAACCGGATGTATGAAATAGGGATATGTACCTCGTTTTACAATAGGGGCTTTTTTCAGGGATTTCTTGAGTATTTCTAACATATTTCACCCCGATAATGAGAAGAATCGTCTTCCTGGTCGAAGAAAGATTGAAGGCAGGAATAAATGGATTTATATTTATAACTGGCGGCTGGTATCTGCAACACCTATTTATATAAAACCCCTCTCCTCAGGGACAGGATTCAGAGATCATGCATCTTACACAGGACATTACAATTTGCCAGGCAGCTGCGGATGATAGGACAGCTATAGACTCGTTGCTCTCTACCTATTTTCTTGATGGGCAAGATCTGGATACTGGGAATTTTCTGCTGGCAAGAGTTGGTGACAAAATAGTGGGCACAGTAGCATTTGTAAGGGATAACATTGAGGAGGTACATAGTATTGCAGTTCACCCTTCATTCAGGAATAAAGGGATCGGCTCTTTGCTGGTCTCCAGTGCCCTGAATCTCTCATCGGGAAGTGCAGTATATGCAAGAACCACAGCAACATCCTTTTTCAGGAAATCAGGTTTTATTGAAGTAACCAGTCCTTCCAGAGAAGAATTGTGGGATGACTGTGCATGCTGTGAATGCCTGAAAAATTGCAGCCAGGACGTGATGGTGTGGAGGAGAGAATAATATGCAGACCCTTGGAATTGTCAATACTTATGATCGTATAAAGGTCCTTGATGCCCATTACAGGGCTATTGCCCGGGCAGCCCCGATTTGCAAGATATTTGGTTTTAGCCTTGCCCTTTTTGATTTTCCTTTTGATATGGAAAAAGATGAACTTGTGAAGTATGTTGTGGAAAAAACAACAATAGGGGAATCAGGAGCCTATCTGCAACAGCTCAATGAAGACCATCATTTTTTTGTACAGGATCTTCCAAAAAAAGGTTTTCCGGCACATTTTGGCAAACCTGTTGCAACCACTTCCCGGGCAGACGAATCAAAAAGAATGACAGCGATGGATGCCGCACAGGGAATATTGCATCATGATTCCTACCTCTTCCTCGTTGGACTTGGCAGGAAAGGATTGCCAAAATCAATTATAAAACAGGCCCCCAATCATCTTGATATAAGTAGTGAGGGTACTTCCTGTGAAACATGTACGGCTATGGGGGCAATTCCTGCCTATATAATGGGCATAGTTGAGGGAATAAAAAGTAATAAGCATAAGTCCCATAAATCTTTTAAGCACTTTTCCTGATAATTCCTACAATGAGTGATAACCGGGTAGCATTAGTTCACTGTATGGATTTATTCCGCCTCCAAACAGGCAGTCAGGAAGGCAATCGATATGCTTGGTTGTTCTGATAAATCATAGCAGGTATGCGCATCTTGATTAAACCCAATGTGCTTGCTGCCCGGAAACCAGAAGATGCGGCTACAACCCATCCCTCTCTTGTCCGTGCCGTATGTGAAATTGTAAAGGAAGCGGGTGCTCATCCTGTTGTAGGGGATTGTGCCGGTATTACATCTGCCGGAGCAACCGCAGAAGCCTAGAGAAATCCGGTATAAAACAGGCTGCTCTAGAGGGTGGAGGTGAAGTTGTAAATTTCCAGACTGCA
>JASMTL010000093.1:0-3338 GCA_041694315.1 Methanosarcinaceae archaeon
CCGGTTCGGGAAAGACCGAATCTGCAATCCTTCCTCTTTTTGATCACATCCTTTCCAAAAACCCAGAGGAAAGGAAAGGCATTTCTGCTCTCTACATAACACCCCTGAGGGCACTGAACCGTGACATGCTGCACCGCATACAATGGTGGGGTAAGGAACTAGGTATCAAGGTCATGGTCCGACACGGGGATACCAGCCAGTATGAGCGCCAGAAGCAATCAAAAAACCCTCCTGACTTATTGATTACCACTCCTGAAACCCTGCAGGCAATGTTTACAGGTAAAAGGCTGCGCAAAAACCTGGAAGATGTGAGCTTTATTGTGGTGGATGAGATCCATGAACTTGCCGAATCCAAAAGAGGAGCACAGCTGGCTATCGGGCTGGAAAGACTGGTGGAACTGTCGGGAGAGTTCCAGAGAATAGGGCTTTCTGCAACAGTCGGCAATCCCGATGTTGTGGCAGCCTTCCTTGCAGGAGCAGAAAGAGACATGCAGATTGTAAAAGTGGAAATGCTCAGCCTGCTCAAGTTCAACGTGGTCACCCCTCATATGGAAGATGATGATCTCAAAACCGCACGTAAAATAGGATGTGCTGCGGAACTGGCCACACATCTGCGTTGCATTCAGGATATTGTAATGCAGAAAAAATCCACCCTGATTTTTGTTAACACACGCCAGAGTGCCGAAGTACTTGCATCGGGTTTCAGGATGCTGGACCTGCCCATCGGGGTACACCACGGCTCCCTTTCCTATGAAGCCCGTCTGGAAGCGGAAGAGAACTTCAAGAACGGGGATTTGAGAGGCCTGATCTGTACATCCTCGATGGAATTGGGAATCGATATCGGTAGCGTGGATCATGTAATCCAGTATGGCTCTCCCAGACAGGTTGCCCGGCTGCTGCAAAGGGTTGGCAGGGCGGGACATCGCATTCATGAAATTTCGGAAGGAACGATCATTGCACTGGAATTTGATGATATCGCCGAAAGTATGGCCATCGTTGGAGCCGCCAGGGAAGGTAAAGTGGAAGATATTTCTCCCCAGAGCGGGGCCCTGGATGTAATCGCCAACCAGCTTTCAGGCATCGTGCTGGACTTCGGGGATATAGAGATTGCCCGGATACTTTCCATCCTCAGGCGAACCTATCCTTTCAGAGACCTGAGCCTGCAGGCACTGGAAAAAATCGTGGAGCAGGTAACATACAACAGACTTGTGTGGCGGGATAAAGGTTCCAGTATCATCAGTCGCCGTAAACGGAGCTGGCAGTATTACTACCAGAACCTTTCCATGATCCCGGATGAGAGAAAGTTCGAGGTTTATGATATAGTCACGGGCAAAGCTGTCGGGACACTGGATGAGGCCTTTGTGGTAAACTTTGCCAATCCCGGGGCGATTTTCATAACCCGGGGCGAGGTGTGGAGAGTACTGGAACTCGATCCTGAACGAGGGCGCATAAAGGTTGAACCGGTAAGAAGTATGGGAGAGATCCCCAGCTGGGTCGGGGAGGAGATACCCGTTCCCTTCGAGGTGGCACAGGAAGTCGGCAAATTACGCAGGGAAACTGCAGACCTTATTGCCACAGGTGCAGAAGATGCAAAGGTCATCGATACATTGATGGAATGGTATCCTGTGGACAAATATTCAGCAGATGGGTTTTTCCGGCTAATAAAAAAACATGTGGATCAGGAATGCCCGGTTCCCCATGACCGACAGGTCATTATCGAGAAACAAGAGGACGGAATGGTTATCAATGCCTGTTTCGGGCATAATACCAACGAGACCCTGGGCAAGGTACTGACAGCCCTGCTGGCTGCCCGGTTTGGCAGCAGTGTGGGACAGGAAACGGATCCCTATCGTATCAAACTCGCCCTTCCGGTAAGTTTCCGTGCCGAACAGATACGTTCCATGATAGCCGATACACTTCCCGAACACGTGGAACCTATCCTGGAGATGACACTGAAAAATACCTCCCTTTTGAAATGGAAGATGGTGCAGGTAGCCCGCAAATTCGGTGCCATCAGTAAAGAAGTGGACTACGACAAGATCAGCATGAAAAAACTTATTGACATTTACGAAAACTCGGCTATGTATGATGAAGTATTAAGAGAAATTTTCCACAATATGCTGGATGTAAGTCGCACAAAAGAAATACTGGAAAAGGTGCAGCAGGGAGAAATCAACATTGCAACTGGTCCTCCATCACCTCTGGGAGGAGCAGGCTTCGATGCGAAAAAAGATCTGATAGCACCGGAAAGAGCTGAAGGTTCGATCATAACAGCACTGAAAAACCGTATTGAGAACGACAGAGTGATCCTGTTCTGTGTACACTGTACGAAATGGGTATCCCGCCGAAAAGTCAAAAATGTACCTGAGAATATTGTATGTCCGATCTGTGAATCCCGGATGGTAGCTGCCCTGAAACCCTGGGAGGAAGAAGAGATAAAACTGGTTAAGAAAAAAGATCAAATGGATTCAAAAGAGGACCAAAAACGCATCCAGAAAGTATTTCGCAATGCCAACATCGTAATGACCCAGGGAAGGACAGCAGTTGTTGCACTGGCAAGCCGCGGCGTTGGGCCGGAAACCGCCACCCGTATTATCCAGAAGATGCAGGTGGATGAGGAAGGTTTTTACAGGGATATCATGGAAGCCGAACGCAACTATGCTAAAACGAAACGTTTTTGGGGCTGATGAATTCTGAATTTTGTTCCTTCCAAAAACTAAAATACATTACAAACTGTTATTCTTATCATGAGCTTAACTATTGAAGAGTTAGTCCAGTCATTGAATCCCAAACAGCAAGGTTATGTAAATCTCGAATTGCCCGACCCGACCAACGGTGAATACCTGCTTACGGTTTTCAGGCTCGTTCCCGGCGGGGAGATGAATATGCTACAGGCAGCAGCTGAAATCGCAGCTGAATCATCAACTGGTACGAATTTCAGGGTAAATACCGAGACGAAGTTCTCAAAGGTCATGAACGCCCGGGTCTATCAGATGGATCTGGAAAGAGAACTTGTGTGGATAGCCTATCCCTGGAGACTATTTGACAGGGGGGGCAATGTACAGAACATCCTGACCTATATCGTGGGAAACGTCCTGGGAATGAAAGAGATATCAGCCCTCAAACTGCTGGATGTCTGGTTTCCTCCCTCTATGCTTGAACAATATGACGGGCCCGGTTTCACAGTCGATGACATGCGCAGTTACCTTGGAGTTTACGACAGGCCAATTCTCGGTACCATCGTGAAACCCAAAATGGGATTGACCTCTGCCGAATATGCCGAAGTCTGTTATGACTTCTGGGCAGGCGGCGGGGATTTTGTCAAGAATGACGAACCA
>JASMTL010000094.1:0-16433 GCA_041694315.1 Methanosarcinaceae archaeon
GAGACCTCTTCACGAACAGGGCATTTCGTTCTTTCAGTACCCGAAGCTTTCGAATTTGCCTATAATGCACACAGGGATACGGCAAGACGATGTTCCAGGACACCCTATATCTCTCATCCAATGGACGTTGCCTCCATCCTCTTAAAGAACAGTGCCCCTGATGTGGTTGTAATTGCCGGTCTGTTGCATTCGATCAAAAAAGAGTCGAAAATCGATATGGGTGAGGTGGAGAATAAGTTCGGTGAGACTGTTTTAACTTTTGTAAGGGCAGTATCTGAACTGGACCAAACTGATAATCCCTCCCTCTTATCTGTTGATGAAAATATGTGGAAGGAGCGCAATGAAGCCTGCCTGAAAGCACTTGAAACTGTTGGAAGGGATGTCAAACTCCTATTCTGTGCAGATAAACTTGCCAGCATAAGGGATATGATGGAGGAGGAAAATATTCACGGAAGTATGATATGGGACCATTTTATAGCAGGAAAGGAGTCTCATAAATGGTATTATGACCGGTTGCTACGGTCCTTTGAATCCCAACCCCATAGTATTATCGATAGCCCAATGTATAAACAATTGAAAAGATGTGTCGAACAGTTCTTCAGTGATACTACCTGATTTTTTACTTTGTGGTACGAATATGGGTGTATCTATAATCGAGCTTGTATGTCGCTCGGAAAAACGGAAAAACTTGCTTGTCTATCTAAAAGATGGCCCCCGGAATCTGGCAGCTATCAAAGAGGCTCTTGATGTTACATCAACGGGCGTTCTCCCCCAGATAAAGCTTCTTAAGGATAATGATATCGTTGTGCAGAAAGACGATGAATATGAATTGTCTATTTTTGGTAATATCGTAGTGCAGAAAATATTGCCGGTTTTTAAACTCACCAGAATGCTTGAAAAGAATCCTGAATACTGGTTTTCCAGGGATATTTCCACCCTTCCTATGAAATTCATGGAAAGGCTGGGTGATCTGGGTGATTCAGAGGTCATTGAACCGGATATCAATTCTCTCTTTGATCCGCCTCAGGAATTAATAGACCATCTGCTTGTAAGTCAGCATGTTACAACCATTACTTCTTATTTCCATCCTTATTATGTCAAGCATTTTGTAGGACTGGCTAAAAAAAGTGTGGGGGTAAACCTGATTTTGACCAATGATGTCTATGAACGCATTGTTGAGGATTATGAGGAAGAAGCCGAGGTTTTTTTCGGAATGGATAACACCAGTATATATATCTACGAGGGTGATTTGCCGGTAGTTAGTATGGTCTGTGCGGACGGGTTTTTCCTGTTGTCCCTCTTTAACAAGAAAGGAATATATGATCACAATAAACTGATCAGTACGAGTGAGGAAGCTATAAGATGGGGGCATGACCTGTTCGAATACTGTTGCCTTGATTTACAGGAGAAGGAATGATTACTAGGTCCTGCGTTTATTATTAATACATGAAACGAAATAGTATTTATATGATAATGGTGGAATATCAGCAATCCGATTTACTTTCTGCCGATAAAAGCAGGGATAAGTGATCCTTGTTCAGGTGCGGCTTTATGGCCAAATATCTCTAAGTGATAAGAATTTATTTATGGAACGGGTCAATATGGCAGATAAAAAGAAAGGAAACAATCCGTCTGGCAGTGATGATTCATTCAGTGATATTACTGATATGATCGAACAGATGTTACAGAGATTCGGAGTAGGTATAGAAGAATTCTCTGATGAACCTTTCATTTATGGTTTTTCTATTACACAGCGTGCCAATGAGGACCCTGAAATCAGGGAATTCGGTAACATACCTTCTGATTATAATGATTTCGAAGAAGAAATTGATCCTTTAGACGCCCCCCTCTCCATAGATGAGAAAAAACCTCTGATAGATGTTCTTGAAATGGATGGAAAAGTGTATGTTACCGCCGAAATTTCGGGTATGTCCAGGGATGATATTTCGGTCTGTGCAACAGGTCAGTATCTGGAGATCGATGCTTCCAACAAACATTATACATATTCAGAAACTCTTGAAATGCCACTAAAAGTAGATCCCAATAGTGCAAAAGCAACTTTCAATAATGGTGTCCTCGAGATAATATTTTCTGTTATGGAAGAAACCGGGAAAGTAGATATTAAAATCAATTAACTTCACATTAATTTATTTTGAAGGTGCACCGGATGAGTTGTTCTGGGAAGAAAGTACTTGTAGTGGATGACGAAGCGCATTTGCGTGAACTTCTTCAAAATTTGTTGGAATTGAATGGTATGTCCACATCGTGTGCTTCCAGTGGAGAAGAATGTCTTTTGATGCTTGAATCTTCCCTGCCGGACCTCGTCCTTCTTGATGTTATGATGCCTGGTATGGATGGGTGGGAAGCTTTCCACCGGATTAAGGAAAAGTATGAAGGTTTGCCGGTTGTCCTTCTGACTGTCAGGAACCATGATTTTGACAGGATGATGGGATTGGATATTCTCAAAGCTGAGGATTACATTACCAAACCTTTTGGCAATGATGAACTCATAGAACGTGTTTGTAGTCTTCTGGATTAATTTTTTCCAGCAAGGGGTTGGCAGATAATCGCAGAGCTGTCAGTAATATAGAGATGAATTGCTTTATCGCCATTTAATCCGGCTTCTATACTATTACGCAAATTCCAGTAATTGTCAGGATCGATTTTTCCTCTTATCAATGCATTCTTGGCATTTAATTCTTTAAGTTTCCTGTTGATATCTTCAACAGATACATTTGTCTCTGCCAGCACAGTGTACTGGTTTTTAAGCAAAGGGCATTTCAATTTTTCGTCAGATGTTATTAATACCCTTTTCGAATCAATTCGAAATAGGTACGCTTTATTTTCTCCCTTACTCATTTTTTCTGCAATTTCGGGCAGCAGTTCTGCTTTTACAACGGATGGTTCCGGTTCATATGCAAATTTTTTCATTATTTCTGATTCGGGGATGTCTCCTGTCCCACTGCCACACAATGATTCGCCGGAAGGCAGTGTGACGGCGGATCTATTGCATTTCTTGAGATGGTTGAAGTATAATGTAAGGCGATTGATTTTACCATTAAGGGACAGGTATTCCATTTCGCAATCAAAGGGAATCCTTTCCGGGGTCAGCTGAGGGGGTACTTCAAAGACGAACCCTTTTGTCCGGGATGAATATGCACCAATCATGTCTTCCAGGGATGGTGTAATGCTTGAAAGCAGGCGGCTCTTCTCTTTTGGGGGCCTTGCAGGATCAGAAAATACGACATCCAGTTCAGGAAGTTTATTTATTACTTCGGGGTCGAGGGCGTCACCACAGATAAATTCTACATTGTCCACTCCATATAGCTGGCAATTCTTTTTGGCATGCTCTATTTTTACAGGGTCTATTTCGACGGCATATACTTTTTTACACTCTTTTGCAAAGAAAATGGTTTGTCCGCCTATGCCACAACTTATATCTGCCAGAACATCACACTTAAGTCTGCGGGCCCGGTACTTTGCCACAATCTCTGGAGTAGCAAAGCGCAATCCATCATGGTCAGAACTTATCGGTTTGGTGAATTTGTCTTTGTTTTTCATTGCATTCCAATGGTTTATTGGTACTTTTAAAGGTGTTGTTTCCTGTATCGCTGTTTTTGGTGCAAAGCATTTATATATCTAATATAACATCATACAGCCCAAGCTGAGAATATAGTATGTAGATGATACATACTTCGCAGGTAGGCAAAAAGTGTGGAAATGTAGGATTTAACATAGACCATCAGCGGGCCAATTCAATGAAAGCCCCCATGCATGCGCGTTGTGTATGTGTGGATGGTAGATGTGTAAATCTTTTTGTGATGATGTTGCAGTATCGCTGCTCCTATCCGCATAACGTAGTATATCCATGTTGAGCTCAAACCTTGATAGGTAGCCCAACACACTTTTTTGTTAATTCAACCTGCGTAAGCGATTGAACATAAAAAAATTCAAGGAGAATACAAGTGCCAACAATACACAGACCAAGGCGAGGTTCTCTAGCGTTCAGTCCACGCAAAAGAGCAAAGAGCCACATCCCGAGGTTCAGATCATGGCCTGAGGGTGAGGGTGAGCCAAAATTGCAGGGATTTGCGGGTTACAAGGTCGGAATGACCCATGTAATTATGATTGACGATGCCAAGAATAGTTTAACTGAAGGTGCTGAGATTGCCGTACCTGTTACTGTAATCGAAACACCGCAGATTGGTATTGCAGCAATACGTGCCTATAAGGACACTCCTTACGGAGAAAAAACAATTTCAGAGGCATGGTCAGCAAACCTGGATGGCGACATTGGACGCAGGATAAAGACTCCCAAAAATTACAATACGGAGAAATCACTTGAAAATATGGCTTCCCTGGTGGAAGAAGGGAAGGTTTCCGAGATTCGTGTGATCACATATACAATCCCATCTTCAGTAAGTGGAATTCCCAAGAAGAAAGCGGATATTATGGAAACTGCAATTAGCGGTTCTGATGTAAAAGCCAAGTTTGAGTATGCAAAATACATACTTGGCAGCAAGGTTGGAATCTCTGATATTTTCTCGGAAGGCAATATCATCGATGTGGCCGCTATCACAAGAGGGCATGGTACTGAAGGACCTGTGAAAAGATGGGGTATCCAGCTGGCAAAGAACAAACACTCTCGTCAGAGTAGTCTGCGTCAGGTTGGTACTCTAGGGCCGTGGAATCCACCACATGTAAGCTGGCGAGTACCACAAATGGGCCAGGCCGGTTACCATCAGCGTACCGAGTATAACAAACGTATCCTGAAAGTATCTTCTGATGTGGATGAAGTAAATCCTGCAGGAGGATTTGTGAACTACGGCCTTGTCGGCGGAGATTATATCCTTGTGAAGGGTACTGTCCCCGGTCCTTCCAAGAGACTTATCCGACTCAGGGAACCAACCAGGCCAAAGACATCCGCTGTGGGAGAGCCTCAGCTTATGCATATAAATACACAGTCCAGGCAGGGGTGAGATAAATGGTCACAGCAAATATTCTTGATATTTCAGGTAATTCCAAGGGTGAAATAACCTTACCCGATGTTTTTGAAGAGATTTACAGGCCGGATCTTATCAAAAGGACCGTGCTTTCTTCCCAGTCCAAAAGGTACCAGCCCTATGGTCCCAAGATGTATGCCGGAATGGAAACATCTGCAGTCTCCTGGGGGTCCGGGAGAGGTGTTGCTCAGATTCCAAGGCTTGTCAACGGAAGCCGGGTTGCAAGAGTACCCCAGGCAGTAGGCGGAAGGCGTACCCATCCACCAAAACCTGAGGCTGACAGGACAGAGAAGATTAACAAAAAAGAAAAACGTCTTGCAGTTCGCTCTGCAATAGCAGCTACAATTAATGAAGAACTCGTGAAAGGACGCGGTCATGTATGTGACTCTTCCCTGCCTATTGTAGCAGAAGATGCTTTGCAGGATGTTGAGAAAACAGCAGAAGTTATTAAATTCCTCAAAGCAGCAGGTGCTTATGACGATGTCCTGCGTGCCAAAGACAGCCGTTCCATCAGGGCAGGTAAAGGTAAGATGAGAGGAAGGAAATACAAACACAAGAAAAGTGTTCTGATCGTTGCCGGTTCAGAAAGTCCGATATTCCGCTCGGCACGTAATCTGCCAGGTGTGGATGTTACTACAGTAGATTCACTTTATACTGAATTACTTGCACCCGGTGCAAAGGCAGGACGACTGACGGTATGGACAGAATCCGCAATATCCAGTCTGGAGGACATGTTCATATGAGCGCTATTAAGTTCCCGTTCATCACCGAAAAAGCTATGACGCATATGGAAGATAACAAACTTCAGTTTGTTGTCGACACCCGTGCCAACAAGAGCCAGATCAAGGAAGATGTGATAAAGATCTACGGTTTCCCCGTAAAGTCCGTTTGCACAACGACAACAATGAAGGGAGAAAAAAAGGCTCTTGTCACATTTGATGAAGAAGATGCAGCACACGAGATTGCTACACGTATTGGTTTGATGTGAGGTGTTGATTTATGGCAAGACGAATTATATCACAGAACAGGGGTCGTGGAACACCTACATACAGGGCACCTTCACATCGCTATAAAGCTGCTCTTAAGCATCCTTCTGTTGAAGAAGGCAGCACTATTTTTGCTGATGTGGTGGAAATTGTCCATGATCCAGCAAGGTCTGCCCCGATCGCAAGGGTTTCCTTTGAAAGTGGCGAAGAACGTTTAATTCTCGTTCCGGAAAGTATTGGTATAGGAGATCGCATTGAATGCGGTATCTCTGCAGAGATCAAGCAGGGCAACATCCTCCCGCTGGCTGAGATCCCGGAAGGTGTACCACTCTGCAACATAGAATCCAAACCAGGTGATGGCGGAGCTTTTGCCCGTTCATCCGGTGCCTATGCTACTCTTGTGGGTCATGAAAGGAATAGGACAGTTGTCCAGCTTCCTTCAGGTGAAATGAAATGGCTGAATCCAAAATGCAGGGCCACTATTGGGGTTGTTGCTGGTGGCGGACGTGCCGAGAAACCGTTTTTGAAGGCCGGTAAGAAGTATCACAAGTTGAGATCCAGGGCAGCCAAGTATCCGAGAGTTTCCGGTATTGCAATGAATGTTATTGACCACCCCTTTGGTGGAGGTAACAGGCAACATCCCGGTAAACCAACTACCGTAGGCAGGAATGCCCCGCCTGGCAGGAAAGTAGGACAGATTGCAGCCCGGAGGACCGGAAAGCGTTAAATGAGGTGTATATATGGCTAAAAAATCTTCATCAAGATTACCAAAGAGGAAAGGAGAATATACCTATCGGGGCAAATCTGTGGATGAGCTCAAGAAATTGAGCATTGAGCAATTTGCCGAACTTCTTCCCGCAAGGGAAAGGAGGACCATTCGCCGTGGGCTTCCCGATGGGCATAAAAAAGTCCTGGATAAATTCAGGGCTGGAAAGGATAGTGTGCGAACTCACCACAGGTCAATGATAATTTTCCCTGAAATGGTGGGTAAGCAAATTGCGGTTTACAACGGTAAAGAATTTGTAAATGTAGATGTACAGCCTGAGATGGTAGGTCACAGGTTTGGAGAATTCGCACAGACAAGAGGCAGGGTTTCCCACGGAAGCGCTGGTGTTGGTGCAACTCGTTCCAGTAAATTCGTACCACTTAAGTAAGGTGATTGTTAATGGCAAGAATTGATTATTCAACAGAACTTGAGCCAGCAACAAGTGCCAGAGCTATGGGTTCAGAGTTACATATCTCCCCCAAGAAATCACGTGAACTCTGTCGTGAGCTTAAAGGAATGCGTACTACATCTGCAAAGAATTATCTTGAAGAGGTAATCGCCTTCAAAAGGGCTGTACCATTCAGGAGGCACAATGACAGTCTTGGACACAAGAAAGGTCCAATGGCAGCAGGTCGTTATCCTGTAAAAGTGGCTGCAGAAGTTCTCAAACTTTTAGAGAACGCTGAGAGCAATGCGGAATACAAAGGTCTTGACCCCTCTCACATGTACATAAACCATGTTTCAACAAAGAAAGGCAGGGTTATCCATGGAATGCGCCCCCGGGCTCGAGGAAGGGCTACTCCCAAAAATACGGAAACCGTAAATATTGAAATTATTCTGAGTGAGGTGCGCTAAAATGGCAATAGAGAAGAAGTTTGTTGAGGATGGTTTTGTAAAAGCCTCGCTCGATGAATATTTCGCAAACCAGCTGAGTCGGGCCGGTTATGGTGGCATGGAGATCAATCGAACCCCTATGGGAACACAGATTGTTGTTTATTCTGAAAAACCCGGTATGGTTATAGGCAAGGCCGGAAAGGTCATCCGCAAGCTTACAAGGGATGTCGGGCGCCTTTATAATCTTGATAACCCCCAGATTGACGCACAGGAAGTAAAGAGGCCAGAACTGAATGCCCAGATGATGGCAACAAGGCTTGCTTCTTCCATTGAACGTGGCTGGTATTTCAGGAAAGCAGGTCACAATGCAATGCGTGCCATTATGAATTCCGGTGCCCTTGGTTGTGAAATAATCCTCTCCGGAAAGGTTACCGGTGCAAG
Organism: Methanosarcinaceae archaeon; assembly: GCA_041694315.1. Taxonomy (GTDB): domain Archaea; phylum Halobacteriota; class Methanosarcinia; order Methanosarcinales; family Methanosarcinaceae; genus Methanohalophilus. The sequence goes on from JASMTL010000094.1 coordinate 8,031, forward strand.
GTCAAGAGTCGAGAAAATGGTAAATGGCTATATCAAACACGCAGGAAAACCTGTTGATGATATTGTGGACGAAGGGTTCGCAGTAGCCGTTAAAAAACTCGGTACAATTGGCTGTAAAGTGAGAATTATCCATCCGGGTGCTGTATTGCCAGATTCCTACCACCTTAAAGAGATTGTGGAAGAGGCAGTTGCAGAAGTTGCTCCTGAAGAAGCTGAAAGTGCTGGCGTTGAAGAACTTGTGGAAGCAGAAGCAACCGGTGAAGTTGCAGAAGCTGAGGATGTTGAATCCACAGAAGAAGCAACAGAAGCAAAAGTTACTGAAGAAGTACCTGAGGCAGAACCGGAAGTTAAAGCAGAATCCGAAGAAGTTGAATCCACTGAAGGCTCTGAAGAAAATGTTTCGGAACCTGAAGACGAACAACTTCCAGGTGAGCAGCGCCGGCTTGTTGAAGGTGTATGGCAGCACAAGCATGAAGGACATGATTACTGGCATCCCATGGCACGTGTTCACAGGGGGGATAACTGATGGCAATCCTTCGTGTAAAGGAAATCAGGGATATGTCTCCCAATGAAAAAGTAGATGAACTTGAAAAACTCATGAACGAGCTTATCAAGGAACGTGCTCTTTCCTCTGCAGGTGGTGCGCCTGAAAATCCCGGTCGTATAAAGGAACTCAGAAGGACGATTGCGAGAATAAAAACCATCCAGAGGGAAATGAAGGAGATATAAATTGGATATATCCCCCCAAAACCTGATCTATCACGAATTGATAGGATTGATGGTTGAGGTGGTTGGTTCTACCAATCAATATCTTGCAGGCATTAATGGAAAAGTAGTTGATGAGACACGGAGCATGTTGGTAATCGAGGTCGAGGATATGTACGAAAAACAAGTACCAAAAAAAGGTTCCACATTTGTGTTTCATCTCCCAGTTGGTTCTGGATGTCCTCCGGCCACATCAGTAGAAGTCGGGGGCACCCTCTTGCTCTCACAACCCGAAAACAGGACCAAGAATATCAGGAAATTACGCATGAGGTAATAATCATGGCACGAAACATTGGATTGGATGTTCCTGAACCTTCCGAAGAATGTGACGATGTAAATTGTCCTTTCCATGGCAAACTTCCCGTAAGGGGGCAGGTGTTGTCTGGAAAGGTAGTCAGTGACAGTATGGATAGGACAGTTGTAATCCAGCGAAAATATGATAAATTCATCAATAAGTACCAGCGGTACGAGAAACGTCAGTCAAAGATACATGCTCACAACCCTCCTTGCATTGATGCAAAGGAAGGGGACATTGTAACAATAGCAGAATGTCGTCCACTGAGCAAGACGAAAGCTTACGTAGTTGTTAAGGCGGAGGCACAGGTATGAAAGGAATGCGTTCCAGTGTCCCCAAATGCCTTAATGCCGGTGCACGTATTGAATGTGTCGACAATACTGGTGCAAGGACCGTGGAAATTATTTCTGTCAAGAAATACCGTGGTGTGAAAAACCGTCAGCCAAAAGCAGGTCTGGGCGACATGTGTGTCGTCTCAGTCAAGAAAGGAACTCCTGAAATGAGACGGCAGATCCTCCACGCAGTGGTTGTCAGGCAGAAAAAAGAATTTCGCAGACCGGATGGAACCCGGGTTAGTTTTGAGGATAACGCAGTGGTAATTACAGATCCCACCGGTTTCCCCAAAGGAACAGATATTAAGGGTCCCATTGCCAGGGAAGTTGCAGAACGTTTCCCCAAGATAGGGACTACAGCATCAATGATTGTGTGAGGTAATCAATATGGTGTCAAAACAGCCAAGAAAACAGAGAAAGGCACGTGGCACTGCCCCTCTCCACGTCAAACAAAAATACATGAAGGCTCCTCTTTCCAAGGACCTGCGTTCCAAGTACGGACGTAACGCAACTGTAGCGGTAGGCGATACCGTACAGGTAATGCGTGGTGACCATGCGGGAACAAAAGGATTGGTGGAAGGCGCTTCTCTAAAAAGTGGAATGATTGTGATTGAGGGCGTCTACGTCACAAAGGCAGATGGGACAGAAGTACCCAGGCCGCTTTATCCATCAAATGTAATGATCACATCACTGGATTTGAAAGATAAACAGAGAGAATCGAGATTACTAAAGAGCAGGTGATAGTGTGGGCAAACATCAAAAGAGAATATCTGTCCCGAAAAGCTGGCAGATATCCAAGAAATCTAGAAAATGGATAACCTCTACAAGGCCAGGCCCTCACAGCAAAGACCAGAGTGTACCTCTTGCCGTAGTGCTCCGTGATATGCTTGGCATAGTGGATAACAGGGCAGAGGCAAAAAGAGTCCTTTCCGAAGGTAAAGTTCTGGTTGACGGTGTAGTACGCAAAGACGTTCGTTTTCCCGTAGGGATAATGGATATTATTACTATACCATCCGATAACACTTCTTACAGGGTTTTGCTTGACAGAATGGGAAGGCTTTCCCTCCAGAAAATGGGAGGCGTCGAGGAAAAGAAGCTTTGCAGGATTGACGGAAAGACCTGCATAAAAGGTGGCAAGTTACAGCTTAATTTGGATGACGGGTCCAATATACTTGGATCAAACGATTACAACAGAAAGGATTCTATTGTAATATCCATTCCTGATAAGGAGGTCCTCAAACACATCGAATACAAAGAAGGCAATCTTGCCCTTATTGTAGGAGGTAGCCACACCGGTGAGGTCGGAAAAATAGCCGAAATCAACACTGTTCTCAGTTCCAAGAAGAATACGGTCTCCATTTCAGGGGAAACCGATTTCGAAACAATTGAGGATTATGTTTTTGTAATTGGCGAAGACGAACCTGAAATTACAATGGGTGGTGAGCTGATTGAATAATCCCATGAGAGAGCCCAGAGTTGACAAGGTAGTTGTCCATATGGGTGTAGGAGAAAGTGGTCAGCATCTTGTGGATGCAGAAGGAATATTGTCAACGATTACCGGACAGGAAGTTGTCAGATGTTATTCCAGAAGAACCCTGCCTTCCTTTGGTATCAAAAAGCATGAACCAATAGGATGTAAAGTAACCCTCAGGGGGAAGAATGCAGAAGACTTTCTTTCAACATCTATTGGCATTATTGAGAAGAAACTTTCTGCTTCCCAGTTTGATAATGATGGAAACGTGGCTTTCGGAATCGAAGAGCACACTGATTTCCCTGGAATGAGATACGATCCGAATATTGGTATCTTTGGGATGGACATAAATGTCATAGTAAACCGTCCGGGTTACAGGGTCAAGAATAGGCGTTCTTCAAAACATAAAATCTCCAGTTCACATAAAATGACAAGGGATGATTCAATTTCATTCTTCAAGGAGAAATATGCGGTGGAGGTCGTATAATGGTACAAACCAAAAAAAGTTTTGGACGTGGTGCCAGCGAGTGCAGAAGATGTGGTCGTAAGCAGGGATTGATCCGTAAATACGGCATCTACCTTTGCAGGCATTGTTTCAGGGAAGTAGCCCATGAAATGGGTTTTGAAAAATATACATGAGGTGATTGATTATGGTATTATTAGATCCTCTTGCAGATGCACTGTCGGTAATTAAGAATGCAGAATCCGTAGGTAAACAGGAATGTACCGTCAAACCTGCATCAAAACTGATTGGCAACGTCCTGAAAGTAATGAAAGAGTCCGGATATATCGGTGAATTTGAGTTTGAAGATGACGGCAAAGCTGGTCTCTATAAAGTTGAACTTGCCGGAAGAATAAACAAATGTGGTGCTATCAAACCCAGACATTCAGTAGGTGCTGATAACCTCGAAAAATGGGAAAAGCAATTCCTTCCTGCAAGAAACTTCGGTACATTAATTCTCACCACTCCTGCTGGTGTAATATCCCAGTATCAGGCACGTGAGCAAAATGTCGGAGGTCAGCTCCTTTCGTTTGTCTACTGATAAGGGGAAGTTGATATGGTTAAAGAAACGAAAAAAGCAATCCCAATCCCTGAAGGCGTGACAGTTTCTTATGAAAATAAGATCTTCACTGCTTCGGGAGAAAAAGGTACCAATACAAAACGTCTCTGGTATCCCGGGATCACTATTACCGTTGATGAATCTGAAATAACTGTGGATTGTCAGTCCGTAAGGAAAAGGCAAAAAGCAATGGTTGGAACCTTTGCTTCTCACATAAGCAATCTTATGGATGGTGTTGTCAACGGTTTTGAGTATAAGATGAAAGTAGTTTACTCTCACTTTCCAATGCAGCTTAAAGTGGAAGGAGATAAATTGCTTATCAATAATTTCCTTGGTGAGAAAAGGGCAAGGGTTTCCAGGATAGTTGGGGAAACCAAAGTCAAAACCAGCTCTGATGAAGTGACAATTACTGGCATCAACAGGGAAGATGTAGGACAAACTGCTTCCAATATGGAACAGATTACACGCATCAAAGCTTTTGATCCCCGTGTATTCCAGGACGGATTATATCTTATTGAGAAGAGTTGAGATAGGTGGTCTTAATGGAAGAGAATACTAATTTAAAATGTGGGCTTTTCGAAGATTCCGAATGTAAAAGGCTTTTCAAGGCACGCAAACTCCAGAAAAGTAAAAAACCCACTTTCAAAAGGGCGGGTTCTCACAAATTCAAGCGTCTTGATTCCAACTGGAGACGTCCCAGAGGTTTGCAGGGCAAACTGCGTAGACATTACGTTGCCAAGGGTGCTATCGCACAGGTGGGTTATGGAAGTCCCAAAACAGTAAAGGGATTACATCCATCCGGATTTGTAGAGGTGCTTGTGCACAACCCGGCTGATGTGGAAGATATCGATGCCTCCATACAGGCAATCCGTATATCTGGCAAAGTCGGCGGCAGGAAAAGAGCTCTTATTGAGTCCAAAGCGGATGAAATGGGCATAAAGATATTCAATCGAAAAGGAGGTCAGTGAGATGACAAATCTCACCAACCAGCGCAGGATTGCATCTAAAGTCTTAGGATGCGGAATGAACCGTGTCTGGCTTGACCCCGAAGCATCTGAGGATATCGCTGCTGCAATCACAAGGGAAGATATTCGTGAACTTGTTGAAAGTGGTAATATAAAGTCCACACCGGTTAAAGGTGTAAGTCGCGGCAGGGCTCGTGCCAGAGACGCCAAGAGGAAATATGGCCACAGAAAGGGTCATGGGTCCAGGAAAGGTAAGAAAGGTGCAAGAAACCCTCGTAAAGAGCAATGGATGAAAAAGATCCGTGCACTTCGTCGCAGGCTCAAAGAGCTTCGTGATGATGGTACACTTGACAGATCCACCTATTGTAAGGTTTACAGGAAAGCCAAAGGTGGAGAATACAGAAGTGTTGCTCATCTTGAAGCTCACCTCGATATCGGAAAAGATGAATGAGTATTGATTAAAATGAATTTACATATTATATGTTGGAGGATAAATCATGGCAACAGGCCCCCGTTATAAAGTTCCTTTCAGAAGAAGAAGGGAAGGGCGTACTGATTATCACCAACGTCTGAGATTGCTCCTTTCAAACGAAAATCGTCTTGTTGTTAGGAAAAGTATTAGGAATGTCAGAATACAGCTGGTAATTCCGAATAATGAAGGAGACGAAACTCTTGTCTCCGCAATTTCAGGCGAATTGGGCAAATACGGTTATGAGGGATCTACCAGCAACACCACTGCGGCTTATCTTACAGGCTTGCTTTTTGGAAACAAAGCGCTTGCTGAAGGCTATGAAACAGGTGTGCTGGATATTGGATTACAATCTCCCTCTGCCGGTTGTAAAGTCTATGCAGCTCTTAAAGGTGTCGTGGATTCCGGAATGGATATCCCGCACAATCCTGCTGTATTCCCATCAGATGAGCGCATAAGTGGAGAACATGTGGCAGAATATCTTGAAGGATCAAATCTGCCAGAGGTTTTCGAGGCGACAAAAGAAAAGATCCTTTCGGATTTCAATTAAGGTGGTTATATGGCATATCAATATGAAGAAGATTGGGTTCCCCTCACAAGACTTGGCAGTCTGGTAGCTGAAGGACAGATAACTTCTATGGATGAAGCTATCGAATCAGGTTTGCCAATCAGGGAATCTAATATTGTGGATATACTGTTACCCGGTCTTGAAGATGAAGTACTTGATATTAACATGGTTCAGAGGATGACTGACTCTGGAAGACGTGTCAAGTTCAGGGCAACAGTTATTGTAGGAAACGGTGATGGGTATGTAGGTCTTGGTCAGGCCAAAGACGGACAGGTTGGACCTGCTATCCGTAAGGCGATTCGCAATGCCAAGATGAACATTACTCGTGTGAAACGTGGCTGCGGTTCCTGGGAATGTGGTTGTGGACTTCCGCACACCGTCCCCTCCGAGGTGCGTGGCAAAGCAGGCAGTGTTAATGTAGAACTCAAACCAGCTCCCAGGGGTCTTGGTCTTGCTGCAGGGGATACTGCAAGGAAAGTGCTTGAAAAGGCCGGCATCAAGGATGTCTGGACAAGGACCGAAGGTCAGACCAGAACTACCCTCAATTTTGCCAAAGCAACGTACAATGCTCTCAAGCATACCGGTACAATTAGGGAACCTCTCAAAATGGAATGTAAGGAGGCCTGAAAATGTATGCGGTTATAAGAATGCGTGGAAATGTTAATGTCAGGAAATCAATTGCTGATACCTTAACTATGCTTCGCCTGAATCGTGTCAATCACTGTGTGATACTTGATGAGACACCCAATAACAGTGGTATGATCCAGAAAGTGAAGGACTACGTGGCTTATGGTAAGATCGACGCACAAACCCTTACCCAGATTCTTGCCAACCGTGGCAAAATCGAAGGTGGAATCTCTCTTACCGATGAATACATTGCTGAAAATACAGATTTTGATTCGATTGCTTCTTTTGCAGAAGCCGTTTTTGAAGGCAAAGCCAGTTTTTCCGCAGTTCCAGGTCTGAAACCCGTATTCAGGTTACATCCCCCAAGGAAAGGTCATTCAGGTATCAAAAGGCCTATTCAGAATGGTGGGGTGCTTGGTAACCATGATGAAAACATCAATGTTCTTCTTAATAAGATGAGGTGAGATTATGGGCAAAACTCAAACAAAGAAGTATAGAGGTTCCAGGACCTGTGGTGGCGGTACTACCAAAAACAGACGTGGTGCCGGAAACCGTGGCGGGCGTGGTAGGTGTGGTGAAGTCAATCACCATTTTGTCCGTGCACTCCAGGGTGGTTACACCCATGGTAAATATGGATTCAAACGTCCTTTAAAATCGATTCATGAAGTTTCCATTGTAAATGTAGGTGAACTTGATGAACTTGCAGACCAGCTTGTAGTGGATGGTTTTGCAAATGTTGAGGAAGGCATATATAAAATCAATCTTGCAGACCTGGAAATTGAAAAAGTTCTGGGCTCAGGAAAGGTTAACAAAAAAATGGAAATTACAGCATCCGGTTTTTCCGGGCCTGCCCGATCAAAGATCGAGGAAGCCGGGGGATCATGTGTTGCTATAGAAGAGTAATGTCTAAATGACATTACTCTTATTTACCTGTCCGATATATTTACATTTATAATGCAATATTGGAATCTGGCAAAAGGTGTAATTGATGAGTTTTAAGGAAAGTTTAGAACCGTTTTTTAACAGATTACCTGCGGTGAAAAGTCCGGAAGGGCACGTTCACTTCAAGAATAAACTGTTGTGGACACTGGGGATCCTCATGCTGTACTTTGCTCTTGCAAACGTACCTCTGTTTGGGCTTTCCTCGGAATCCATCGACCTATTCGACCAATACAGAGCTTTCTTTGCTGGAGCTTCCGGTACTTTGATGCTTCTTGGTATTGGGCCTATTGTTACTGCATCCATTGTTCTTCAGCTTCTCACCGGTGCAGATATTATCAAACTTGATATGTCAGACCCCAGGGATCAAGCTTTTTTCCAGGGGGCCCAAAAGTTCCTCGTGTTCGTTATGATTGTACTTACTGCACTGCCTCAGATCATTGGGGGTTACATTCAGCCTGATGCAGGGATTGCCGCATCTCTGGGAGTGGGTCTGGGAGTAATTACATTCCTGATATTCCTCCAGATATGTGTGGGTGGAGTATTGATCCTCTTTATGGACGAAATCGTTTCCAAGTGGGGTATTGGATCCGGTGTAGGTCTTTTCATTGTTGCGGGTGTTTCGCAGCAGATTGTAACCGGTTTAATTAACTGGGTGCCTGATTCATCCGGTTTACCTGCCGGTATCATTCCCAAATGGATTTATATAATTCAGAATGTAGGGGCAGATTACCTTTTCTCGGGTGACGGCTTAATGTTCATCCTGATACAGGGTGGAATATTGGCACTTATCACTACAGTTGCAATCTTCTTTTTGGTTGTATATGCAGAAAGTACCCGTATTGAGATCCCTCTTGCGCATAGTTCTGTGAAAGGGGCAAGAGGTCGTTTCCCTGTGAAACTTATCTATG
>JASMTL010000095.1:0-7751 GCA_041694315.1 Methanosarcinaceae archaeon
CTTTGTGCAATTCATTTCTGTGAAATGGTAGAAAAGAAAGTCAGATCACATATTGCAGATAAAAACCTTATTCTGGATAATGAGCATATAGCAGTTGCATTATCAGGGGGTAAGGATAGCACAGTTCTTTTGTACATCCTGTCCAAAATACTTTCAGATTTTGAGGGAGTGAAACTTACTGCTATTACTGTCGATGAAGGGATACCGAATTACAGGGAACAAACCCTTGCTTATGCACAGGAAGTTGCAAATTTTTTGAATATTGAGCAGAGGATAGTATCTTTCAGGGAAACTTTTGGTGGATCCCTACCCAGCCTTTTGAAAAAAAGAAATGTTTCAGCGTGTACTCTTTGTGGTGTTCTACGGAGAAAAATACTGGAGCAGGAAACCTTTAGCATGGCTGTCCCAAAACTTGCGACAGGACATTCTCTAGATGATGAGGCCGAAACCGCCATGATGAACATACTTACCGCAAATATAGATGCAATAATTAATACTGCATCCCCGAATTCCGGTAAGGAATCATTGAGGATAAAGCCTCTTTCAGTTTTAAATGAGTATGAAATTGCATTATATGGAATCCTCAAAGGCATATTTCGTGAGTTTCCAGAATGTCCTTATGCAGGACCTTCGCTTCGTGCAGAAGTCAGACAAATGTTTTTGAATATGGAATCAACATATCCAAATATAACCGGGCAGTTTGCGGATAATTATAATTCCTTACTATCTTCGATAGCAAATGTAGAGAATCCTTCTGGTAAAAGTAAAAAAGAGTGCAATATATGTGGTGGGCCCACATCAGGTGACATCTGTCGTGCCTGCATTCTGATCGACGCAAAAAAATAATTTTTGTTAAATCAGCCAGCTTCAGTGAGTAATTGGAGGTTTTTGTTCATCTATCCAGTAACATCCTTCTTTCAATTGGATAATGGGCTGTAGCGGCATTAATAAGTTCTTCGGCTGTACTTTCTTTAAAAGAGTGGACTTCAACCCGTACACCAACAGCTTTCAGGTGGTTTATCAGATCGACAAAATCCCCATCTCCACTTACAAGTGCAATGGTGTCTACTTTTGGTGCAATGGATATAGCATCAATTGCTATCCCCATGTCCCAATCTCCCTTGGTGGAACCATCAGGTCTGACCTTAAGGGCCTTACTTTTTACTTCCCATCCAATTGAACCAATAAAACTCTTAAAACCTGACTGGTCGATATCCGGTGTTTCGACAAGATAGGCTATTGCTCTTGTCAATTTTCTTTCCATTACGGCGGCATATAAAAGTTTTTCATAATCAAGTCTTCCGTAATGGATATTTCTGGCAGAATAGAACATATTCTGCACATCTACAAAAACCGCTAATTTTTGGCTGCTAAACATGGATTACCTATAATATTTTATGTTTAATTATTTATTATCTTCTTTTCTGTTTTGGAGTAATGTTTTACTGTTTTTTATGTTTCATAATATAAAAACTAAAGGTTCAAATTTATTTGTTGCTTACTATTGGTTAGTACCAATTGGTTAGTACCTGTGGTTCTGAAGATTTATACATATAGATGACTGTATACTATATCTAGGATAAAAAAATGTTGAGTATAAGTTTCAATTGGGGGGTAAAGGTATGCAGACCAAACTTTTGCTGGTCAGCGTGATAGCACTGGCATTACTTTCATCAGCGGCAATGGCGGTTGAAATTACTGTGGATGGCAGTGGCAATGGTAATTATACAACAATTCAGGATGCCGTGAATGCGGCAAATGATAGTGATACGATTATTGTCTATCCAGGGGTATATCATGAAAACATAGATGTGAACAAATCGGTAATCATCATCTCACAGTCAGGGAACCTGAATGATACTAAAGTTCAGGCGGCTACCCCGGCAGACCATGTTTTCAATGTGACCAGAAATAACGTGACAATCAGTGGCTTCAATATAACAAATGCTGCAGGTACTTCTAAGGCTGGAATATTTCTTGATGGTGTCCAGCAAAGCACAATAAGTGACAATAAATTCTCTGGAAATTATTATAACATCTTCCTCAAAGACTCCAGAAACAACGAGCTGACCGGCAATATTGTATCCAACAGCAGTTCATCAGGTATTCAATTGGTAGATAGCAGTAGTAATATTATTTACGACAACTATTTCAACAATACAATAAACATTCAGATGTCTGATGGTGCAGGCAACTCCTGGAATATCGCAAAAACGACAGGTCCAAACATTGTAGGCGGACCTTCAATTGGTGGTAACTACTGGGCACATCCTGATGGTACAGGACATAGCCAGACCTGTACGGATGCAGACAAAGATGGCTTTTGTGATTCATATTTTTATATGAATGATCATGACATTGATTATCTTCCCCTGACCACCAGTGCAATTGTTGATATTGAAAAACATACCAATGGTGAGGATGCTGATGAGAGATACGGTCCATACATCAGGTGGAATTATGAGGTCAGATGGGACTTTTATGTCAGCAATACCGGTAATGTCAACCTGACAAATGTTGTGGTAGAAGACAATAAATGTGGTATTGTGGGTACCATTCCCATACTTATGCCCGGGCAAACTGTGCAATTCACAGAGACTACTTCTGCGTTGATGGGCCTGCAAAAGACCAACGCAACAGCCACCGGGACACCGACAATAGGTCCTGATGTAATGGACCATGACCGCAGTTACTATTTCGGACATGATTCACAGCCGGCTTTTGATATCCCGACTGCCCAACCGCTATTGACTGCGAGCTTCCTTGGTATAGCAGTTGTACTGTTTATGAGAAGAAAAACCAAATAAGCAGGCGACTCAACTTTATATTTTTAAATAGTCCCAATTTATGTTTGAATGATACATTAAAAAATCCAACTGGGTCTGATGTATGGAATAGTGAAAAGGGAATATTTCCTCTTTTATTACTTATCCTCGCATGAAGAATGAGAAAATCCTATCTATCATGCTCTGTCCAACACCTTTACCATTGTTCCCCGGATTCTTATCCGTTTTATCTTTTTCATCACCAACATCTGTATTTTCTTCAAAATTCTGCTCATTACCACAATCAATACAGCAGGGTGTATAGTTGAAGTAGGTTGCCCAGTTGTTGCCACCAAAGGCTTCACCGTCTGCCCAGGCAGTTTCACTTACATCCCACACATTTTTCTTATCATCACTTGACGGGCTTACAACTACTGCATGAGCTGCAATGAATACCTCATTACATGATCCCAGAGGCACTTCGTATGTTACCTTTTCACGGCTACTCTCCCATTCATCTTTATATGTGAATTGACCTGGTATCGGATTCCCTTTTTGTTGTGGTAGTTCATCAGGGTCATCGGCTACATCCAGATGTGTCTCTGTTATTCTCCAGGGTTCATCCACCTCATATATTATTCTGAGTGTCGGCTGGTTATCTACACATATTTCCGACAGATTTACTATTCCTACGTCTATATGTTGACCTGCATAAAGTGTAACCGTTTTTTGGCAGTCATCTTCAGCAAGAACACCAGTTACGGACATTGTCATAAGGGCAATGAAAACCAGAACTGATTGAATTTTGAGTTTCATAATCTCATACCACCTTTAGATATTGAACTGTAGAAGGCAATCCATTAATGAATGGATTCAGCTCATATCGCACCATAATGGTATAAGCTGACAAGGTATAAATAAATATATAGATATAAATAGAATTATATTTGCTAACTTCTCAATGAAACAGACTTCCTGTTAAAATTATCTTTTGGATATAGGACAACGAACTATATACCTCAGGAAACCAATTTAATAATAATGAAAGTACTATCCGGACTCTTTATGGAAACACTGGTACAGTGGAATGAACATGATGGTATGACCAGCAGTGCAGCCCTTTCATTCTATCTTATTGTAAGCCTGCCTGCCATACTCTTGTTCTCCGTGTCCGTAGGGAGTTATTTCTTGAAGGCACGTCATCTGGAGTCTGCCATAATCGGCTACATCGATCTGGTAGCAGGAGACACGTTAATACACATGGTGGAGATTCTCCTGAACCAGATACCGGACATTGCATCCCTGACCGCCGGGGCAACTATAAGTTTCCTTCTCCTTGTATGGGCCGGCGGGAACCTTTTCAGACAGTTCAAGAAAATAATTGATAATATGTGGGGAGTCTCCAGTACTGAATCAGACTGGTTGCATAATTTCCTGAAAAAAAGCTTTGCGTCTGTGATAGGAGTATTTGTGGTCGGTTTTTTGCTGGTATTGAATACATTAGTTGAAGCATTTTTCCTGATGGGATATGGTTTATTGAGTGAATTGCTCCCCTTTAACCTGAAAATCCTGCAATATACCAGTTCGTTTTCGAATTTTCTCATTCTACTGGTGTTATTCATATATATTTACAGAGTGTTGCCTGAGGCCAGAATAGACATGCGTTATGTCTTAGAAGGTTCACTTTTTACAGTATCACTGATTACAATAGCCAAGTATTTTTTCGCCTTTTACCTGTCTCATGGCAATATAACCACAGTTTACGGAGCCATAGGTTCCATAATTGGATTTTTGCTCTGGGTACATTTTTCATTCATAGCAGTAACCTTTGTGGCGGAGATGATCAATGTACGCTCAAAAAATGTCAGCAGAGAAAAATCTGCTTGAGAAAAGGCATGACACTATCCTGTCATCTGAAAATCAGATATAATCATATTTTTTCAGGATAGTTTGCAAATCCATTATAAGATCACCCCTTTTTTTAGCATCTTCTATTTCCTGCAGTAACAGCTGTATCAATTTATCTGCATCCTGGCATTTTTTATAGTACTCGGGGTCCAGAAGAACATCTTCCGGAATTTTTTTGCTTTTAACCACCCTGTGCAAATCATTTGTATATATTATTGTCTGGTCACAATAAATTCTCAGGAATCGCGCATTGCTTCCTTCTACTTTTTTATATATTGTACTGATCTTGTCAGAAGCCAGGTATTTACCCTCTTTTACTTTTATCCATACCATATTGATAAGCCCTGAATCGTACACATCGTTTCAACTAAATATAGTTTTTTAAGAATAATTAATAATGTAAAATAAGTTTTAGCAAACAAGCGATTCAATCTGCTAATCATCTCTTTTTGCCAATGAAATAGTAAGCTATAGCTCCAAGTACACCAAACAACAATGCAGCTAATACTCATATGATTTTCATAATGGTACTAAGTCTTCGATTATTGGTAAATACATCGTATATTACCCATATGGTAGCCAGTAAGGTTACGATTCCCCATATTTCTTCTAATACCATTACTTCTCCTCCAGTATATTAGATATATCTATAACTTTGTTTGTCGGATTATATAAGGCTATGTAGAAAATTAGTTTATTGTGGCGCCCATTCTCGAATGTTTTCTCTCTGAATCCCTTTCATTATTAGCAACCCTGAAATCAATATCAATATCGCACATATATGGAATGGTGTCTCGAACGAGACATACCCGGCCAGTATTCCCCCAAACAGGGGTCCGGTTGCCATACCTGCCGCCTGGGCACTTGTAATTATGCTTATCCGACTGCCTGTTGAATGCCCGCCTGTCATGTCCACTGCCAATGCCATTAAGGGTGTTTCAACTGCCGCCATTGATATTCCCTGCATAATCCGCAGTATTATTAGCTCTTCAATATGTATTACATGCCCCAATCCGATAACAATCAGGGCATTTATGGCAATACCTGAGATAATTATCCATTTGCGTTCTATGCGATCAGACAGAATTCCCATTAGTGTCTGGAAAACAATACGGGATACTACATAGGCTGAAACTGCCAGGCTGAGCAAAAACTCACCGGTCTGAAGCCTCTGCTGGTAGGCTGGCAGAAGGGAGAGTACAATGGTAATCCCTACCATCATCATGAAAATTGCAACTGCAAGGACATAGTACTCCTTCTGGTTTGCATGATCCATGATTCCAGCCTCTTCTGGTGGTGGTGGAGGTGCTGTTTCTTTTACGAAAAATTGTATCAATAACAAGGTTGCCAGTACAAGAAATCCACATATATAGAAGCCAATTTCAAAGTTTGATATCGCCAGTATTCCCCCGGCGATGATGGACCCTATCCCAAAAGCAAAACCCCTCAGGCTTGAGTAGATTCCGATTGCCCGGCCCCTTACAGATGAAGTGGAAAGATGGGTAACCATTGCTACAATCGCAGGAACCGTGGCTCCAATGGCAATACCCTGTATAATACGCAGCAAGGTCAGACTCTCAAGGGAGGAAGTATAGGGATAGGATAAACAGAGAAGGGTGTAAATGACATATCCCACAACTAGAAAATCCTTTCTTCTGTTTAGATGATCACTCAGGCGGCCCATAATTGGCTGGGATAGTGAGTTTGCAATTCCAAAAACTGCAGTTGCAATCCCGGCTTTCATTACTACAGGCATCTCTGCCATTATTCCTACATCAAGCCTGGCAGCATACAGTGGTATAAAAAACAGTAGCATGCCGGTTGCCAGATCTTTGAATATCTTTGAATAAGACAGGATGTAGAGTTGTCTGTTTATGGATTTATGGTCAGGTTTCATATTTGCTTCCGGTGTAGTTAGTGAACGCTTAAAAATTTCCGGAAAATTTACTGCTTATATGAAATTAACGGATGTATGCAGAAGTTTTATGCATATATTACCCGATTGCATAAGGATCGCCCAAAGAATGGGTTCTCCTGCTGCTAGCAAATAGTGCGAAGTTACTTCTTTCTCTGCTTTTATGTCTTTTATGTAACTAAATCCATAAAAAAACACAAGTAATATCATCATCGAAGCTGCCGGGATGATGCCGGTAAATATTCCATATGCAATTACAATTATTGTTAAAAGGTTTAGCAGGTTCAGTATATTAAGAAGTTTTTCTGAATTTCCTTTCATATATACTGGAATTGTCAACAAACCTTTTTTCTTATCTCCTTCTGTATCTCTCAGGTCAAATAGAATCTGTATCTTAAGCATCCTCAAGAAAATAAATATGAAAAGCAAAATTGCAGCGCTTGTTATTGGTTGGGAATAATATGCCAGAAGAAGAAAAACCAGCAATGCCCAGACAGCCGAAACAAAAAAATTCTTAAACGCGGGGATGAACCGTGTTAGATTCTTGAAGTATGAATGATACATCAATCCTAAAACGAGGATGGAATATCCGATAACCATGTTTGTGATATCGCTCCATATGATATATATGGCACTCATGGCAAGCGTAGCGCCACAAATGATTAGTTTAATCTTTTTTCGATCATGATCTGCATTTATATAAACTGATCTTTCTGAGTTTGTTTGCTTATCTTCTTCTGCCCCAGTTGTGTAATCATAGAAATATATTGCATAAAACATAAGATAGATAGCAGCTAGGAAATCCCAGCTTATAAATATACTACAAAAGACAGAACCCATATAGACAACCCCGATGGCTCCAGCTGCAAATAAATGCCCTCCATATATGAACTCCTTCCAAAGTATTTTTTCTATTTTTGAAAATTGTATAGCAGGAAAGTGCCACTTTCTTTTTACTATTTGTTCCATACTTAAGAATAGTTATGTGCATTGATGTAAATTATATGGTAGGAAATAATTTAATTATGTTCATAATATAGATATAAGATTCTATTTATGAATTCTGTATAATTAATTATGGACAAAAAATAGAGAAATGCCATATATGGATGATCATTCGCCTGCTAAATTTCACATGGTAAATCTTTATAAATATTGAATCC